>JAHELQ010000418.1 GCA_024644125.1 Candidatus Aminicenantota bacterium
CTACATCGAGAGGGGAATCGTTTTTTTTTTCGATGCCCGGCTGCCGGCAATTTGGCGAAACGTTGACTGGGTAAGGGTTTTATTTGCATATCTAACATATTCATCTGCTTTTGTTCCATTGTCATCTGCGTCTGTATCGTTCTCATCAGCTTCTATTTCATACTCTTTTGCTTGTGTTTCCTTGTCATCTGCGTCTGTATCGTTCTCATCCGCTTGTGTTGCACTGTCATCCGCTTCTGTTTCATACTCATCTACGCCTGTTCCAGAATCATGTAACCCGGCAACAGACGCATGTGATTTTGTTTCGTTGATAGATGAGTCTATTACGGAAGCAAATTCTTCCGTTTCTCGAGCCATTAGGTTTGGGGCTGGCGCAATGATTATTGTTGGTGACATAGGACAGTCCGTCCGATACGCGCATGGAGCGATGAGGGAAGTAATGGAAACAGATGGATTATATGCCGGCCTATAAATTTTTGCATATTTGTTCGCAACGGCAGCCGAACCGGGCATCGCATGCGACCATCGATGCTACCGATGTAGATCTTCCCTGCTTCCATCCTGCTCTGTTTCGCCTGTCCCCTGTTCCCCTTCAATCAACCTGTCCCCTGGATTCCTTGACCTGTTAAGTTAGTGCCATTCTGGACAGGCAAGAATGCGCCGTACGGATTCGATGGGTTGTACGATCGATGAAAGATGCCCGGAGAAGATGCTCTCGTCGATCGATGACGAGGATTATCTCATCCTTCAATGTCGGATGAGGGTCTGCGGCTAGAGGGCCTACATGTTGTGACGTTGGGGATAGGCAATATATCTATTGCAAAATAGGCGTGTTTTCTTTAGAATATATCTTTAATTGAAGAACCATTCGCTGAACGCGTGGATGACGGAGATGATTATGAATCCTGTATATAAACAACTTGCAATGGTGTTGGACGCCATTCCCAACGGCTACCCGGCCAGTGAAAGCGGCGTTGAATTGAAAATTCTCGCCAAACTGTTCACACCTCAGGAGGCGGAAATCGCCTGCCGACTGACCCTGGAACCTCAAACCGTGGCGGAGGTGACCCGGCCCGATGGTATTTCGATGGGCGAGATCAAATCGACTCTAAAAGACATGGTACGGAAGGGTTTGATCGAGGCGGCTCGCTGCGACGGCGGCCTGGGATTTAAATTGATGCCCTTTATCGTGGGCTTCTACGAATACCAGAACGCCCAGATCGATGAAGAATTCGCAGCATTGTTCGAGACCTATTATCATGAGGTCTTGCACAAAGTGATGAATATCGAGCCGCCAATTCAACGGGTCATCCCGGTGGAGAAGGCGATTCCCCATAATATCGAAGTACTCTCCTACCAGAAAGCCTCCACTTATATCGACGAGGCCCAATCGTGGGGAGTATTGAATTGTATCTGCCGGGTGCAAAAACGGCTCATCGGAGAAGGTTGCCGACACAGTATCGAGAATTGTCTCGTGCTTTCCCCCAGGAGCAACGCCTTCAAAAACGTCGCAGCCATTCGCGACCTTAGCAAAGAAGAAACCCTGGAGATTCTCCGGCAAGCGGACAAAGAGGGATTGGTTCACTCAACCAGCAATATACAACGAGGCGTCACGTATATTTGCAATTGTTGCACGTGCTCGTGCGGCGTGTTGCGGGGAATTGCCGAGTACGGCCATCTCAACGCCATCGCGGCGTCGGATTTTGCAGCGACTGTAGCTTCGTCATTGTGCTCCGGTTGTGGTCTTTGCGTGGACCGTTGCCAATTCGGAGCCATTTCCTGCGACAATGAAATCGCGGTCATCGACAAAAAATTCTGTATCGGCTGCGGACTTTGCGTGACCCAATGCCCGGCCGACGCCCTCGCGTTACAACCTAAATCCTCTTCCGAGACATCGCCTCCGCCGGAAACCGAAGCTGAATGGAGAACATTGAGAGCGGAATCGCGGAAGAAAAATAGTTGAGTGGGAGACAGGAAACAATGACCTGTCCCCCACTTGCAACTAATAAATGGAGGGTCCAGTGAATTATTTCTTTTTAGAGTCTTTATCGGGAGCCGGCGGCGGAGGTGGAGGTGGCGTCGCGCGATTGGCCGTCCAGAGGACATTCACGATTTTCCACTCGCCGTTATGATCTTTGGCGAGATGCAGGTAATCCATAAACTGCGCCGATAGAACCTTCACGCAGGCGATATCGGCGTAGATATCAAGCACTTCCAATTCGATGCCCCATTTATCCTCAGGAACCGACTTACCGTAACCGGCGGCGGTGTAAACCATCATACTATGTTTCGACGCATAAGAAAAAATGGTCTGCCCGGTTCCCCGCTCCTTGCGCACACCTTTTTTCGTCAGGTCAGGACTCAACGCCCGATCCATCCGTTCCACATTACCCGAGAAATAGCCTTCGATATAATCAAGGGTCGCTTTTTCAATGGCGGTTTTTTCCTTCTCCAAATCGACTTTCTCAACAGCCCCTACGGAAAACACGAGTGTAAACACGGCGAATAATACTAAAACAAAATTCCGCATATGTTCCTCCTTCATGTATTGTCTCAATGTATTAATTGATACGGGCAGACTGGAGCCCTGGTTTTTGAAAAATAAAAAAAATCTTTCAAATTAATGATCGCTAAACGAAAGATTCTGCCAGGCGGACGAACTCCCGGCAGTTTTCAGCCAGGTCCGGTCCATGACGGTGCAGATCCCCGCCGATAAGGAGAATCATCTCTGCGCCATAAAAATCCACCAATTCCCGCACTCTGCCCATTGTCATGCCTCCGGCGGGCACTGGAAAAATAGCCGGCATATGACCCATCGGCCGCACCGTTCCGCTCACCAAATCGTTGCATTCGGCTTCGGTGAACGAAAACCGCCCGCCATAATGCGGAAACACGCAAGCGTCGGCTCCCGCCAAACGGTTCAATTGGCCAAACAACGCCCCATGAGCGATGCCTTCATCCGGTCGTACAGTGAAGCTTCCCTGCAACGCCGGATGACTGAGTACCGGCAAGGCGACATCATTGTCTTCAGCAATCATCCGCATGGCGTCAAAACCTGCCAGCCCGGGAGCGATCATCACTCCGCCGGCGCCGGCGCTCTTTGCGAACAGGGCGTTCTGGTGAATCTTGTGGGCCGGAGCCGTAATGTTTGGCAAATAAAGACAGCGGCGACCGGTTTTACGGTTCGCCCTATCCACAGCTTCGGCGCAACGGGCCACCCGATCTTTAAACGGGCAAAACGGTTGGTCCGCCAGGCCATGATCGTCCTTGATGAAATCGATCCCTCCCAGCGCGAAATTGTATGCCAGATCTACCAGCTCTTCCACCGACAGCCCCATGGGTTTGAGCGCGGTGCACAAAAGCGGCCGGGCAGGAATTCCCAAAAGATCCCGCAACCCCTGGCGGCCAAACCGCGGTCCTTTAAACGTTTGCAAAAACACATCGGGACACTCGAAACTCATCACACGAATCCCCGGCTTCAAACTACTGTTACCAAATAGGACATTCAAAAACTGGGTCAATTCATCGCCCACGATCTCGACTGCATAGTCGATAACCGCTTCCACGAGACCGGGCTTCAATTCTTCAAGCGACCGGATCTTCCCATACACAAATTCCGGAATATCGTCGCGTTGAATCAGGTCCGGCGGAAATTCCACCGTCTGCTCGATGGTGATCTCCTGCGCTTTTTTTTTCGCTTCCGCGGCCAGGCCAGTCAAATGGTAGGTAACCGAGATCCGCTGACCGCCAAAATCAAGTGGGATAAGGGGTGTCTCAAGGCCGTTCATTTTATAAATCCTCCGCTTTGCTGCCGGTTTGGCCGGGCAATGGAGCCGTCGCCGGGAGATCTTCCTCTTCGACTGAAAAATCGGCGCCCAGCAAACGATTCGCCCCTTTGACCAATGCGGGCGCGTCGAGTTCATACTCTTTCATCAAATAGGCGCGACTGGCGCCATGGGCATATGTATCTTTTATTCCCAGACGTATCAATTTTTTGCCGATGCCGGCTTCCGCCATCACCTCCGCCACGGCCGAGCCGAGTCCTCCTATCACGCTATGGTTCTCCATGGCGATCACGCCAAACTTCGCCGACGAGATTGCGTCGAGTATGGCCGGATCCGAAAAGGGCTTCAAGGTGGATACATGAAGATGGCACACCGACACCCCTTGCCCTTTCAACCAATGAATGGCGCGGAGGGCCTCCTCTGTGCAAATTCCGCTGGAGAGAACCGTAAGATCCGTGCCTGTCCCCAACCGCCGGACGTGATTCACCCGCAACGGCTCATCCTTCGGAAACAAGCGCGGGACCTCGCCCCGCAACATTCTGACATAGACTGGTCCGTCAACACCGTCGGCGGCATCCAGGATCGATTCCACATCGGTGGCGTCGCCGCATTCCAGAATAGTCATGTTGGGGATGACTCGCAGCAACCCCACATCGTCGATGGCCTGGTGCGTGACCCCTCCGGGCGTGGTGATCCCGGGCAAGAATCCCAACAACCGCACCCGAAGATTGGGATACGCGATGGACATCGCCACCTGGTCGAACGCCCGTCGGCAAATAAACACGGCGAAAGTATGAATGAAAGGAACGAAGCCCTCTCTCGCCAATCCCGCGGCGAATCCCATCATATTTTGTTCCGCCATGCCCATGGAGTAGAATCTCTCCGGATAGGCGTCCCGGAAATCATCAGCTTCACACGAACCGGTCAAATCAGCGGACAAGAGCAACACTTCCGGGCGGTTTTTTGCCCATCGAACAACGTTTGCGGCATGGGGGCGTTTCACGATTTCAATTGCCATTCCCATCACCTCCCGCTTGCCGGTCCATGGCGTCGAGAGCCTCCCGGTAAGCTTGAAATTCCCGGTCGTCCTTGAAGCGGACATAGTGCATCTTGGGCATCCTGCCCTTCAACAAATCAATTCCGCAGCAAGGATTGGTACGGGCCACAATGACCAGCGGTTTGCCTTCTTGTCTGCGATTGGCAGTTGAGGCCAGAGCGTTGATATCGTGGCCGTCCACTTCATGGGCATTGACGCCGAAAGAACGCAACCGGCCGATGAAGGGTTCGATGGTCATTACATCCCGCATATCTCCATCGCA
>JAHELQ010000035.1:0-7369 GCA_024644125.1 Candidatus Aminicenantota bacterium
AGGGAAGGGTATAGTGACGAATCACCTTCATCTGAAATTTATTTGGATTCATTTTATATTGGAAAGTTTTTAGTGACAAATCGAGAATTTCAAGAATTCATTTCGGACGAAGGGTACAAAAAAGAAGAACTTTGGCTGGCAGAGGGTTGGAAAATAAAAAATCGAGAAGATATTCATGAGCCCTTATTCTGGAGGGATCGCAAATGGAATTCTCCAAATTTTCCAATTATTGGTATAAGTTGGTATGAAGCAAAGGCTTATTGTGAGTGGCTAAGTAGTAGGACTTCTAGCACCTACAGACTCCCAACTGAAGCAGAATGGGAAAAAGCTGCAAGGGGTATTGATGGTCGGAAATGGCCATGGGGTAATGATTCTGGGGACCAGTTATGCAATTCCATTAACCTTGGCATATATAGATCAAGCCCTGTTGGAATATTTCCGGCAGGTAAAAGTTATTATGGCTGCTTGGATATGGCAGGCAATGTATGGGAGTGGTGTTCTGACTTCTATTCAGATTCTAGCTATAAAGAATCTACCGCTAATCCTAGAGGGCCAAGTTCTGGAAAAACTAAGGTAATTAGAGGAGGGTGTGGAGCGGATGATATATTTGATTGCAGATGTGCTACTCGTCAAGAAGGAAAGCCAGAGTCGAGAGCATTATTTAGAGGGTTCAGATTAGCCATGAGTATTTAACTCAGAAGCAGCGCGCAAGCTGTTAAGAGGCGTGTTATATTTCGAATGAATCGGCGTTAAGATTTACGAGTTTTTGAGATTGTAGTCCGGTTCAAAAAAAATGTAAGAGCTAATTTAGGTTAATTTTCTTCCAGCGGCAATCATTCCGTTTTCTATTAAAAGGTGATGGGGACAGGTAGATTATGTGACGGCTAATAAATTTTTGTATAATTGTATGCAACGGTGGTCGAACCGGGCTTCGTTCAAATGCATATTTCGACAAATTATTCTCAAATTTGAAGATATGTCTCTAGAGTCGCCACTCGAACCCGCCATCGAAGCATTCGATCGACACTTCTTGCCGAAGAAGAGATAGATCGATCCCTTCCGTCAACCGGGCTACGGACGCTGCTATCGATGCTTCGATGCTAGTGATCCTTCGCTCTCACTCCGGATGCTCGATATCTGAATCCAGAGGTCAGATCTCAGGCTTCTTTGAATCAGGTCTGCTACTTGCGGATCGAGAAGAGAATTCCGAATTCCGCTTCGCCTGTCCCCATCTCTTCCTCCGGTCAAGGCGGATAACGACGGCCGGCAGTCGCAATAGGGCCGGTTGTATTCCAGTCCGGCGGTAAAAAAATCCGAATCTCTCCCCTTGTTATATGTGAATATATAATAGTATGCAAATGAAGTTTATACAACTACAAACCTGAGATACCTTGAGATATGGTAGGAAAAAATGAAATTTAAAAAAATATTTTTGGAGTTTGATGAGTTTTTTGGTTGTTTAATGTGTTATTTTTTATGTTAAAGGGTTATTTTTTGGTGTTAAGATACAAAACGGGGGGTGCAATTTGTTGACAGGTAAGGTAAAAAATACTAATATAGTGTGATATGAAAATTATAAAATTTGTTTCTATACTCTTGTTGATAGCATTGTTGCTCTTCTTCTTTTTCAAAAATGTGAACATCGGCGACGTGATGAAAATAACGAGCCAGGTGCCGGTGTGGTATCCACTGGCGTTTATCGCCGGATTGTTTTTGCAGTTTTTCTTGAGAAGTTACCGTTGGGGAATCATTTTGAAGCCTCATAAAGAGAACATTCCCATTACCACGCTCTACAAATACACCGCCATTGGTTTTTTTCTCAATATCCTGCCCGGGCGGGTAGGGGAGGCGGCGCGGGGCATCCTATTGGCCCGTTCGCAGAATTTCAAGAAGAGTTTGGGATTGGCCTCTGTGGTGTTGGAGCGGTTGATCGATTCGCTGACGTTGCTAGTGGTGTTTTTATTGTCGCTGGCCATGATGAAAGGGAACGCCTCGCCGGTTTTGGCGCGGATGAAGCAGGTGGCGCTGTATCTGTTGCCGTTTATTGTTCTGTTGTTTGTATTGTTTTATTTTATGAACTCCAGTCGGGTGTTCGAATATGTCGCCCGGGTGATCCGGTTTTTTTCCCGCGTTATTCCCGTGCGGTACCGGGAGGGTGTGGTGGAATTCACCCTGAATTTTCTGAAAGGTTTGAAGCTGGAGCTCGATGTAGTGGATTATGTGAAGTTGATTGTGGCTTCGTTGGCCGTCTGGTTGGTGGTGGTGCCTTTTTATTGGATTTTGATGAAAGGATTCGGTATTCCCCTCGGACTGGTTGAGGCAACGATCTATTTTGGTATTGTGGCGGCTTCGGCGGCGATCCCCACTCCTGGAATGGCGGGAAGTCTCGATGCCGGCTCGAAGTTGGCGTTGACTCAAATATTCAATGTTCCCGCGGCGACGGCTGTGGCCTACACATTGTTGTTTCACTTCTCATTAATTTTAGTGACTGTGGTTGCCGGGTTGTGGGCCGTGAGTTTGGAGGGGTTGAGCGTGAAATCATTGAAGAAAATCAGCGAGGAGAAGAATGAGATGTCCTGAATGCGGCAACAATGAAGACCGGGTTATCGAGACCAGGGAGAGTAGGGACAATCGTTACATCCGGCGTAGGCGGGAATGTATCGAGTGTAATAAACGATTTACGACATATGAAAAAATAGAGGATATCCCCTTGTTGGTGGTCAAAAAAGACGGCCGGCGGGAGGCGTTTGATTTAGATAAAATCAGGAAAGGATTGTACCGGGCTGTGGAGAAGAGGCCGATCTCCTCGAAACAAATCGAGCAGATAGCCGAACAGCTCGAGGAGATGGTTTCCGGTTCCGAGCGGGAGATTTCCACCAGGGACATCGGCGAATATATTATGAACAGGTTGAAACATCTGGATAAAGTGGCCTATGTGCGCTTCGCCTCAGTGTATCTGGAATTCAAGAGTCTGGAGGAGTTTCTATCGGAACTGCAAAGCCTATTGAAGAAGGAGGACTAATGGGGAAGAAAAATTACCCAGTTTTCGAAGTTGAGATTAGTAAAAATTTTTCCTCCGGTATTAGCACCCAGGTAGACTGGGAGCCCAGCACCAATATCATCGAATGCGGTGAAACATTGGTGGTGGAAATGGAATTGCCGGGGGTGAATAAACAGGATGTGTCCATATTGCTCCAGGAGAACCGGGAGCTCATCATTCGCGGGGTCAAGAACAAGCCCCCGCTGAGTGAACCGCGAGTCACCTATTATTTGTTTGAGCGGGAATATGGGCAGTTTTACAAACGGATCGTGATCGATTTTGCCCTGGATTCTGACCGTATTTCTTCTACGATGGAAAACGGCGTGTTGACGATTGAGATTCCCAAAAAGAAAGCAAAGAAGATTGCGGTCGATATTGAATAATATAAAGAGGTGAAAAATGGCAAGCGAAAAGCATGAAAATCAGAAAAAAAAGCAGAAAGAAGCGGATGATGAGAAAATCAATATTCCCGAATCGTTGCCTGTCCTGGTATTGAGAGATATTGTCGTATTCCCATATATGATTGTGCCCTTGTATGTGGGCCGTTCCAAGTCCAAAAAAGCTGTGGATAAGGCCTTGAATTCGGATCGCCTCATTCTCTTGTTGACCCAGAAGGAGTCCCATGTAGAGGATCCCAAAGAGGAAGAGTTGTATATGGTGGGGACTGTAGCCTTGATCGTGCGGATGTTGAAGTTGCCGGACGGTCGCATGAGGGTATTGGTGCAGGGAATTTCCCGGGTCAAGATCAAATCGTTGCACGACGACGGTAAAATCATTCTGGCCAAAACCAGCGAAATGAAAGATAAGGAACCCAAAGCCTTTACGTTGAAAAACAAGGCGCTGATCAAGAATGTGCGGGAAAAATTCGAGCAAACCTCGAAATTGGGAAAGCAGATTCCCAACGAGATTTTTGTTATAACGGAAAATATCGAGGAGCCCGGAAAACTGGGCGATATTATCGCGGCGAACCTGGATTTGAAAATAGAAGATTCCCAGAAAATTTTACAGGAACAAAATTCCATGAAACGGCTGGCTAAAGTGTATGAGTTCCTGACCTATGAGCTGGAGATGTTGAATGTTCAGAATCAGATCAATCTCAAGGCCCAGGGAGAAATGGACAAGAACCAGCGGGAATATTTTTTGCGCCAGCAGTTGAAGGCCATTCAGAAAGAGTTGGGAGAAGACAGCGAGAATGCTGAAGAGATCAAAATTTATTTGAAAAAAGTGGAAGAGGTCAATCTACCGGAATTGGCCAAAAAAGAGGTCAAGAAGAATATCGACCGGTTGACCAAAATGCATCCCGATTCGGCCGAAAGCGGTGTGATCCGCAATTATCTGGATTGGATGCTGGAACTTCCCTGGTCTGTGTCCACCAAGGACAACATCAATATCGGGCGGGCGAAATCTATTTTGAACAAGGATCATTTTGGATTGGAGAAGGTGAAGGACCGGATTCTGGAATATCTCAGCGTGCGCAAGTTGACCAGCAAAGCTCATGGCCCGATTCTTTGTTTTGTGGGCCCTCCGGGAGTGGGGAAAACCTCGCTCGGAAAATCCATCGCCCGCGCCTTGAACAAAAGGTTTGTGCGGATATCGTTGGGCGGGGTGCGCGACGAGGCTGAAATCCGCGGCCATCGCAGGACTTATGTTGGAGCGTTGCCGGGTAAGATTATCCAGGAAATAAAAAAAGCCGAATCCAATAATCCGGTGTTCATGATGGATGAAGTGGATAAAATTGGAACCGATTTTCGCGGGGATCCGTCGTCAGCGTTGTTGGAAGTTCTGGATCCCGAGCAAAACGATACATTTGCCGATCACTATCTTGGCGTTTCCTTCGATCTGTCGAAAGTATTGTTCATCACCACCGCCAATATGTTGGAGCCGATCCAACCTGCCTTTAGGGACAGAATGGAGATTATCCAGATCCACGGTTATACTGAAGAAGAGAAGATCGAAATCGCCCGCCGTCATCTCATCCCCCGTCAGGAGGAGCAAAACGGCCTGAACAAGAAGCTCATCAATTTTACCAATGGCGCCATTCAGATGATGATCAGTCAGTATACCCGCGAGGCGGGAGTACGGAATCTGGAGCGAGAGATCGGCAATATTTGCCGGAAAGTCGCTCATAAGGTCGCTATGGGCGAGAAACGAATCTGCAAGATCACCATCCGTAACCTGGAAAAATACGCGGGCCCGCCGAGGCTTTTTAAGGACCAGTTGCTGGACGAGAACACTGTAGGTGTGGCGACCGGTATGGCGTGGACTCCGTATGGCGGAGATATCCTGTTCATCGAGGTCAAGTTGATTCCCGGCAAAGGGAAATTGATTCTTACCGGATCGCTGGGAGACGTGATGAAAGAGTCCGCCAGCGCGGCGGTGAGCTTTTTGAAATCCAATTCAGAGAAATTGGGAATCAAGCAGGAAAAATTCGATACAGTCGATATACACATCCATATACCCGAGGGGGGAATCCCCAAAGACGGGCCGTCGGCGGGTATAACCCTGACCACGGCGTTATGTTCGGCGTTCCTGGAAATACCGGTCAATCGCGAAATCTCTATGACCGGGGAGATAACTCTGCGAGGCAAAGTACTTCCTGTAGGCGGAATCAAGGAAAAGGTCCTGGCCGCCCGGAGAGCGGGAATCAAGAAGATCATCATCCCCGAAAAGAACAAAAAAGATCTGGTGGAATTGAAAGAGAAGGATCTCAAAGGGATCAATTTTGTGTTTGTCAAAGATATACAGGAAGCTGTCAATATCGCGATGCTCAAGAAAGTGTTTTAATGGATGAGCAGGATTTTGTAAATTTTTTACGAGGAAATTTTGAATTTACCCGGGGCACCGGTATTGGCGACGATGCCTCGGTCGTCCCTTTTGGCGACGGCTTCCAGTTGATCACCAAGGATATTTTGGTGGAGGGAGTGCATTTTTCCCTCGACTATTTTTCCCTGGAAGAGCTGGCTCTCAAATCATTGGCGGTGAATGTCAGCGACATTGCCGCCATGGGCGGAGATCCCCAGTATTTTTATGTTGGAATCGGCTTCCCGCCGTATTTGGATGAAGCCGATCTGCGGCAATTTTACAAGGGACTTGCCGCAGGATGCGAAAAATGGGGCATCGAATTGGCGGGGGGCGATTATTCGACGGCGCCGCGATTGTTTATCTCCATTACCCTTGTGGGATTTGCGTCAAAACCGGTCTTTCGAAGCGGCGCCCGGCCCGGGGATTTGATCGGCATCACAGGTTCTACCGGAGAATCTGCGTTGGGTTTGGAGTTATTGAAGCGGGGAATCCGAGATCCTTACTTTCAGCGCCGGCATATCGTGGTCGAACCGGAATTGGCGAAGGGAAAACTCCTGGCGCAAGAGGCGAGTTCCATGATCGATGTGTCCGATGGGATCGCGATCGATCTAAAGCGGCTTCTAACGGCATCCAATGTAGGCGGCGAGATATATGTGGAGTACCTTCCGATTGATTCCCGGATGCGGGAGGCCGCTTCCGCCCATGAACTGGATCCGGTTGAGTTGGCGTTGACTGGAGGCGAGGATTATGTTCTTCTATTCACCGTTCCGGTGGATCGTGAAAAAACGCTCCGGCAGTCGTTTGGACGACTGGAACTGAATTATCACATTATTGGGAAGGCTACGTCGGCTGCGGGAACTCTCACGGTCTTTTGTGAAGGCGCGCCGCTCAAACTAAATAGGTCCGGCTACGACCATTTCCCTCAAGGCGGGTAACCATTTCTTCATGAAAGGGTAAGCGATGGGGCAAGCAATGAGATTGGCGATCGCCACCCAACTCCAGAATTCCCTATACAGCATGGAGAAAATTCCCGGAATCGAAGCGATGCATTCGATAAAAGCATCTTTTGTGGCCATCAACCAGAACCCTTTCCGCTCAACGTATATTTGCTGTACAATACTGTACACTCCTGGGATAAGGAGTGAGTTTCGCTTGAGTTGGGGCTTCGGTCTGAAGCCCCTATCGCATTTATTCTCTTTGTTAGTTAATGATGTTCAGGATGCGGCCTTTGACGTAGATGACTTTTTTGAAGGGGCCGTCGCCGGTGTATTTTTTGATGGTTTCGTTTGCGAGGGCGGCGTTCAATGCTTCGTCCTGTCCGGCCTCCGGTGGGATTTTGATACTACCGCGTAATTTACCTTTTATTTGAACTCCGATCTCGATCTCGTCCGCCACCAAAAATTGCGGATCATAGGTGGGCCAGCCGGCGTTGAACACTATTCCGGAGAAGTTCATTTGTTCCCATAGTTCGGAGGCGAAATGGGGAGCGAAGGGAGCTATCAAGCGCAGGAAATCTTTGACCGTTCC
>JAHELQ010000035.1:7379-19715 GCA_024644125.1 Candidatus Aminicenantota bacterium
ACCCGCTCCGTCACATCGTGAATCATTCTGTGGCGGGCGCGTTTTACATCGATTGATTCTTCCTTGCTGAAGGAATTGCTCTCCTGGTTGCGCAGGATAAAGTCCCAGCCCTTTTTCAAGAAGCGGAAAATCCCGATTATTCCTGAGTCGGACCATTCGCTGTCCAGGTCCGGGGGGCCGATGAACAATTCATATAACCTCAAGCTATCTGTTCCATATTTGTCGATGATGATATCGGGATTGACCACGTTGCCCTTGGATTTGGACATTTTTTCGATCTTTCCGGTTTTTTCGCTCATCCGGGTGACCATTCCGATGCAAAACAGTTTTTTGAACGGTTCGTTAAATGTGACTGTGCCGATATCGTAGAGGAATTTGATATAGAAGCGGGAATAGAGGAGGTGCAGGATGGCGTGTTCGATACCGCCTACGTATTGGTCAACCGGCATCCAGGTGTTGCCGATGGCGGGATCGAACAACCCTTCTTTGTATTCCGGAGACAAATAACGCAGAAAATACCAACAAGAACCGGCCCATTGGGGCATGGTGTTGGTTTCCCGTTTGGCGGGGCCTCCGCATTTGGGACATTCCACATTGACCCAATCCGCGATTGCCGCGAGAGGTGATTCGCCCGTTCCGGTGGGTTCATAGTGTTCCACTTCCGGTAGCGTGACGGGTAATTGGTCTTCCGGAACCGGGACTTCGCCGCATGTGTCGCAATGGATGATGGGGATCGGTTCTCCCCAATAACGCTGACGTGAAAATACCCAGTCCCGCAATTTGTAATTTACCTGGAAGTTACCGATGCCTTCGGCTTCCAGATCAGCGGTGATTTTTTTCTTCCCTTCATGACTATTCATTCCGGTGTATTGGCCGCTATTGATCATGACGCCTTCGCCGGTAAATGCTTCTATAAGATTACCGTTTTCGTCTTTTTTTGCATCCGGGTTCGAGATCACTTCGATGATAGTGATTCCGAATTTTGTGGCGAACTCGAAGTCTCTCTCGTCGTGCGCCGGCACAGACATAATCGCTCCGGTGCCGTAAGTCATGAGAACATAATCGGAAATCCAGACGGGAATTTTTTCGCCGTTGACAGGATTCAAGGCGTAAGCGCCGGTAAATACGCCGGTTTTTTCTTTTTCCAGGGAGGTGCGTTGCAAATCCGACTTATGCAACGCTTCATCGATGTAAGTTGCCACAGCTTCTTTTTGTTCCGGCGCCGTAATCTTGTTCACCAGGGGATGTTCCGGCGCCAGCACCATATATGTGGCGCCGAACAGTGTGTCGGGGCGGGTGGTGAAGATGGGTAGTTGCGCCTCGGCGCCGTCCTGGGCGGAAATGACTGTGAATGTGACTTCGGCGCCTTCGCTTCTGCCGATCCAATTGCGTTGCAGAATTTTGACGTTTTCTGGCCAATCCAGGTTATCCAGATCTTCCAGTAGACGTTCGGCGTACTCGGTGATCCTCAGCATCCATTGCATCAAGTTTCGTTTCACCACAGCGCTGCCGCACCGTTCGCAGGAGCCGTTGACCACCTCTTCGTTGGCGATACCGGTTTTGCAGCTATCGCACCAATTGATGGGCACCATCTTGCGGTACGCCAGGCCTTTTTTGTACATCTGGATGAAGATCCATTGGGTCCAGTGGTAATAGGGCGCATCTGAAGTGTTGATCTCACGGTTCCAATCGATCATGCAGCCAAACTTCTTCAACTGGCGGGTAAAGTTATCTATATTTTTCCGGGTGTTCACCCGCGGATGAATTTTCTTTTTAATGGCGTCGTTTTCAGCCGGAAGTCCGAACGCGTCCCAACCCATGGGATGAAGGACATTGTAGCCGTGCATCTTTTTATAACGGCTCCACACATCGCTGAGTACATAGCCACGTGGATGTCCTACATGAAGGCCGCTGCCGCTGGGGTAGGGGAACATATCCAGACAATAATATTTGTTTTCGGTTTTGGTGGTGTCGCAATGATCGTAGCCCTGTTTTTCCCAGAGGTCACGCCATTTTTGCTCATATTCAACCGGGTTAAATTTTTCTTTTTTCATTGGACTCGACTCCTCGAAAAATTGCACTAAAATATAAAGTCAATTGTAACCGATTTTTTCGAAAAGAACAATGGTGATTTATACAGAGAGAATGGAAACCAGGCAGGCCCTCACATCGGCGGCTTTGTCGCCTCCCATATTCTGGGTGAGTCCGGTTTTCGCCCCTTCTACCTGCCGCGCGCCCGCTTCTCCTCGCAATTGAGTGACAATTTCCACCACTTGCAAAATTCCCGACGCCCCCACCGGATGCCCTCTGCTGAGTAAACCTCCAGAGGGATTGACCGGAAGGCGGCCGCCTATGGTGGAGTGCCCCTCTTCTATAAAGCGCCCCCCTTCTCCGGGTTCGCAAAATCCAAGCCCTTCGTATTCGAGGATCTCCGTGATACTGAACGCGTCGTGACATTCGGCGACATCGAGGTCCTGTGGGCCGATTCCAGCTTTTTCGTATGCCAGCCGCGCCGTTCTCTGGACCGTTTCCCATCGCAGCAGGTCTTGCGGGTTTTCATAATTACCGCTGGCAAGGATGATGGATTCGATATTGACTCCCCGCCCGATTTTTTTTGCCAGTTTCGCGGAACATAGTATCACCGCCGCCGCGCCATCGGCGATAGGAGAACATTGTAGCCGTGTGAGCGGATCCGCCACCATTGGGGCCTGGAGCACCTGTTCGATAGACACGGGCTTACGAAATTGAGCGTTTGGGTTATGCACCGCGTGTTTCCTGTTTTTGACCGAGACCAATGCCAATTGCTCAAGGGTTGTTCCAAACTCCTCCATGTGCCTCCTGGCGCGAATACCGAAGGTGGCCGGGGCGACCAATCCCATCAAGGTATCGGGTTCAGACCGGCCGGAATCTACCAACCCCATTTCAGGAACATTCATCTTTTCCACTCCCGCCACGATGGCCACGTCGATTTGACCTGCGGCGATCATGTTGTAGGCCAGATAAATCCCTGATGAACCCGATGTGCATGCGTTCTCGATATTCAGAACCGGAACCTTGTTGATTCCCACCTCCCAGAATATATGCTGTCCGATGGTAAAATCACTAAATAGCCGGCCTCCAAGGATGTTTCCGAAAAAACCCGCTTCAACCATGGTAGGTTTGATTCCAGCGTCTTTCAATGCCATTAAGGAGACTTCCGCTCCCATGTCAACAATTGACCGGTGTAGATGTTTTCCGCAGGGGATAAGGCCTGCTCCGATGATTACCACGTTTGCCATTCTATTTCCCTCCGGCCTTGAGTGATTCATTCGGAAACAATGGTATGAAGTAGGGGCGCAAGCATGGAGTTCCAAATCCATCATGCCCCAGTATCGCAACGGCCAGCTTCACGTCGTTTCCGATTTTTAGGGAATCCAATTTCGCTGGGTCGAATAGGCAAAATATGCGAAGATTTGCTGCGTAAAGATCGACGAATCCGGCGCCATATGGCTCCGGTAAGCCGAATGGGGCCTTCTTCCTAATAATGGTGAAACTGTAAATTTTGCCCGTATCACCTAATCCGATTTCTTCAAGAGGTTCCAGGCAATAATGGCACCTTGAAGGGCGAGGATAAAAGTGCTTTTCACATTGGGGGCAAAATCCACCTAAAAGTTCCGGTGAATTATTTTTGTTCCTATTAAAACGAAACAATCCGGGCAAAATAGGGGGAATCCCGTTGAAAATCGATTCATTCATTATAAGTCCTGTTTTACTAACGTTTAAGGATATATCCGGCGGTTTCCCTATCCCAGGTGTCAGGGGTTACCCCCTCTTCTCGTAGCCGGTATTTCTCCACGCGTTGGGTTGGAGTTTTTGGTAATTGCTCCATGAAGCGGACATAACGGGGAATCATGAAATATGCCATTTTTTTTTCACAATGCTTCATCAATTCAAAGGAGGTAAGTTCGTAGTCCGGTTTAAGACAGACGCACACCATGACCTCATCCTCTCCCACATCGCTTTGAACGCCAATGGCAGCGCACTCCAGGACCGCTTCGTGGCAGTTGATTGCCTTTTCCACTTCATAGGAAGATATATTCTCTCCTCTGCGCCTCAATGCGTCTTTTTTCCGGTCAACAAAATGATAATACCCGCTATTGTCGTAATACAGGTAATCTCCTGTATGGAACCATAAATTCCGCCAGGCTTCGACTGTTTTTTGAGGCATATTATAATATTCGAGGAGCATGCAGTTGGAGTATTTGGGACGAACCAGGAGTTCTCCCGGAGTATTTGAATCGACCGGAAGCCCATGATCGTCAACCAGAGTGACTTCGTAATCGGGGTGCAATTTGCCGCAAGTGCTCGGTACCCGTTCGTTGAGAGTGTTCATCAGCGGCAGTCCGATCTCGCTCATCCCATAACCTTCAATCAGAGTGACGCCGAATCTTTTTTCAATCGCCTTGAAAAGGTCCATTGGAGCTCCTCCTCCCAGCATAATCCGAAGCGGATTATCCGCATCGTCAGGTCGAGGTTGCGCTTTAAACAGGATTGGCAATATGGCGCCTATATAATTAAATTCCGTGCAGCCATATTTACGGACGTCTTGCCAGAACCGGCTGGCGCTGAAACGCTCTCTGAGAATGATGCGGGCTCCGCTCATCATCGCGGGCATGATCGAGAGGAGTTGGGCATTCCCGTGGTATAACGGCAAAACGGTGTAAAGACAGTCTTGTTCTGTGTAGCACGTTGCCCGGGAAATAATGTCTCCCATATGAATGGCATATCCATGGGGGAGCAGGGAGCCCTTCGATGGGCCTGTGGTTCCCGAGGTGAACATGATGGAAAAAGGGTCGGAACTCGTCACCGGGACAGGTTCATAGTTACCGTCGTTATTCATCAAATCGTAATAATCGTGCGTGGACAATTTTAATTCTTCGAGGCTCTCTCTCGGCGCATCCAGGACAACCAGCGTTCTCAGTTTGGGTAATTGTCGCAATATCGGAACAATCCTATCCATATATTGGTATTCCACCACCAACATGCGGCAGTCCGCTTTTCTGAGCATATACCCCAATAGGTCTCCACGGTGGGCGACATTGACCGGTACTTCAACGGCTCCCAATTTGCACAGCCCAAACCAAAGAAAAACATACTCCGGCCGGTTGTTCATCATGATTGCTACTTTGTCGTCTTTTGTTATACCGAGAGACTGAAGTCCCGCCGCTGTTTTGTCGGATTCAACATCTAGATCCTTGTAAGAATAGATCTGTTCGTTAAAGCGGAGGAATTCACGGCCGCCGTATTCGCCGGCTTTACTTTTTAAAACCTGATGAATCGTTCTCTGGAGTGTTTGAGCTCTGGATACCATTTAATAGTTCCTGTATGTAATTGTAAAAAAAAAATGAATATAATGCAACATTTTCATACTTTTTTGTTTGAAATTTCACTCTTTCTTTTGGGAGGCGCTGCAAAAAGTTGCAAAAGGGCCGCGATGGCCGCAATGGACGCGGCACCGATAAAGGCCGGGTTGTAACTTCCAAATTGATCTTTGATCATGCCGCCGACAAATGGAGCTCCGGCTCCAAACAATGTGACGATAGGAATGAGAAATCCAAGGAAATTTTGAATGTTCCTGGCGCCATAATAATTCCCCAACATAGCGAACAGACAGACGTACACCATCCCGAAGCCGGCGCCCACAAAGATGGCGTATAGGTAGATCGACAAGGGAGAAGTTGGATTAGCCACTATAAGGCAGCCCGCCACTGTCAAAGCCAGACCGGCCATAATAATGAAGCGGGGTTCGATCCTGTCTCCCAGGACGCCGGACAAGAGGCGGCCTCCGATACTGGAGAAAGCCAGGATCCCCAGGGACATGGCGGCGGTCGCGTCGTCGCGTCCCAGATCGGTCAAATGCATCACTCCGTGTCCGATACATAGATAAAAAGCGATAAATTGGCCGCTGGCCGCTACCAACAATAACCATAAAGGAGAAGTGGCGATCGCCTCCTTCAATGTCCATGATTCGCCGGTTTGATAAACACGTTTTTTCCCTACCTCTCGTTTTTCATGAGCAGCCTCCGTAGGTGTGTCTCCATCGGGAAATTGTCCCAGATCCGCTGGATTGTTCCGCACCAGGATGGCTGCGATGATGGTGACGCAGGCCGACACGGCGGCCATTGCGACATAAGCCAATTGCCATTTACCGTTTGTGGATTCGATCAAGAGGTTGATTAACGGGGCCGCTAGAATTCCGCCGAATCCTCCGGCCGTGAGAACGAGGGCGGTGGCCATGGCCCTTTTTTTTACAAACCAGCGGGTAATGATGGATTGGATCGGCAACACAGTGGCAAAAGCAAAACCGGTGCCGATGATGAGTCCGAACGAGATGATATAGATGGCCGGCGTACCGCCGGCGATTGCCATGATGATCGAGCCCAATGTGATGGCGCCCATGCCGATCGACAGAGTGAAACGTTCGCCTTTTTTGCCGACCAATACCGCAGCCAGGGCTGAGCTGAGGCCTACCAATAAATAAGCGGCTGCGAATCCGGCCCCAAAAATAGTGCGTGACAATCCCGTGATTTTGGCCATGTATGTATTGGCGATATTACCGCCGTATAGCGTTATGGACGCAGCCAGGTAAAGAAGAAACAGCACTCCTACTAATTTCCAACCGTAAAACTTCTGCTGGGTCATTCTTTTACCTCCTTTTTGCTTAAATATTGGTAATTTATATAGTTTCCTTTGGTTTTTCCGAGATATCAAACGAATGTCAAAGTAATTCCATACCATATTAGAGTTAAAATAACAATACATATTTAGTTGAAATTCATACTTATTGTGATAATTTTGTGATTGCTTTTTTTTTCTATAGACCTTAAAATATTTTTTCTTGATACGAAGCGATTCCCACAAAGGAGGCACCAAATGACTTCACGATTACCGGCCACTCCCATGGACGCCCTGAACATTTCCCCCGCGTTGGCGGTTGTGGTGAAAACGATTCACCTGGCCGCGGATATTTTTGGATTCTGGAGATCGCCCTCTAAAAAGGCGGCGGCGGATTTTGAAAATATGAGTTTGTTGGATAAGATATATTGGGGCTACAAAAGCAAAAAACCGGTTTTGCGCCCCTGCAAGGATTTGGACGCCGGCGCGATTGCAGAGGGACATAATAAAAATATTTCTGTCCCTGATGATTTTGTGCGCCGGCAAACGCTCACGTTTGCCGCGGTCGGCGATCTGATCAAGGTCGAGGGGTTGGAGCATTCTCTAGATGTGTTATACAAACCGGTTGAGGATATCATATTCTCGAAGGATGTCGTTTATGGGAATCTGGAGTCCCAACTCACCGGGCAACAGCTTTCGTCATATACATTCAGCGACAAAGATGCTCCGCCTTTGTGTTGCTCCCTCGAGCAATACCACGCGTTGAGCCGTCACAAAAACCGGCGGTTCGATGTGTTTCACACCGCGACAAACCATACCATGGATATGGGTGAAGAGGGACTCGACACCACATTGGAGCGATTGGCGCTGGATGGGATTATCGATCTGGGGACCAACCGGACACCGGAAGAGCGCGAGCAATGCCGCATCATTGAAAAGAACGGCATTAAGATCGGCTTTGTCTCCGCCACCTATGGGTTGAACGGTAAACCATTGCCGGAGGGTCGGGAGTACTCGGTTAACGAGGTGAAATTCCACCCCGGCGGCGGCCGGACAGGGGCCGCCGATTGGTCGCTTCTACGCATGCAAATCGCCGATTGCCGGCGTCGCCAATGCGACTATATCATCGCTTCGCTTCATTGGGGCTATGAATATGAATGTTTCCCCCGCGGACACCAGCAACACATCGCCCGTCAACTGGCGGAGGAGGGCGTTGACTTGATCGTCGCCCATCACCCCCATGTGCTTCAGCCCCTGGAGCTTTACCGGCCCCGGCGGGATCAACTGAAAGTCGTGCCGATCGCCTATTCGTTGGGCAATCTGACATCTTCGTTTTCATCTCCCCATCTGGTGTTGAGCGGTGTGTTGAATGTGACCGTCTCCAAAGGTACGCTCGCTGGCGCCCCCATTACATTGACGGAAGAGGCGAAGCTGATTCCGGTGGTGCAAACGGAAGCCTCGGTCGAAGGCAAGGATATTCTACAGATCCTTCCTCTGGAAGCCCTGGATGAACGGCCGGGAAAAGACGAGAAAGAGAAAACATATATCCGGCGATTGCATCGTTACGCCCGGCTCGTGTTGGGCGGGGATCGCCGGAACGGGGGAGAATGAACGATGGAATACACACCTGAAGAATTACTGCGACAACTTATTCGATTCGACACCTCCAACCCCCCGGGCAATGAGAGAGAGTGTATCGAATTCATCGCAAATTATTTGCAAGAAGCGGGCATCGAGGCGAAGATTCTGGCGCGGGATCCCGCCCGCCCCAATCTCCTGGCCCGGTTGAAAGGACAAAGCGGCAGATCGCCTTTGTTGCTTTATGGTCATGTGGACGTTGTCCCGGCTCTAGAGGAGAACTGGACATATCCTCCGTTTTCCGGGCATAGTGACGGAGAATGTGTCTGGGGCCGTGGGGCGTTGGATATGAAGGGCGGCGTGGCCATGATGTTGTGCGCTCTTGTCTCGGCCAGGAAGAAGGAACTCCCATTGCCGTCGGATGTGCTCTTGTGTCTCGTAAGCGACGAAGAGGAATTCGGCGAATTTGGCGCGGCGTATCTGGCTGCGGAGCATGCGCATGAATTCAAGAACATCCGCTACGCTATCAGCGAATTTGGCGGGTTCACTTTGTATGTCGGAGGCAAGAAGTTTTATCCGATCGAAGTGGCGCAAAAACAAAAATGCGCCATCAAAGCCACAGTCCGGGGGCAAAGCGGTCATGGTTCGTCGCTGGCGCGCGACGGAGCTATGGCGAAACTGGGGAAAATGTTACAAATTCTGAATTCCTCGCAATGCCCGGTCCATATCACGCCGGCGGTCCGATTGATGTTTTCCGCCATGGCGGACGCGCTACCCTTTCCTACCAATTTCATTATGAGACAATTGCTGAATCCCAAACGGACCGATTTCATTTTGAAGTTACTGGGAGCGAAAGGCGAGGTGTTTGTCCCGATGTTTCATAACACGGTCAACGCCACTATGGTACGGGGTGGAAATAAAATCAACGTGATTCCCGGGGAGGTGGAGGCGCGTATGGACGCGCGGCTTCTGCCCGGTTGCACCGATGAAGACGTGCTAGCGGAATTGCGCGGCCTGTTGGACGACGGGGTGGAATTGGAGTCATTGCTCTACGATGCCGGTCCCGCTGAGCCAGATATGGGGCTCTTTGACACTCTTGCGGGGATTCTCGAAGAAATGGATCCCGAAGGGATTCCCATTCCGCTGCTTCTCACCGCGTCATCGGATGCCCGGTTTTTCTCGAAGCTGGGAATCCAGACCTACGGGTTCATCCCAATGCAATTACCACCGGAAATGAATTTTAGCCGCACCATCCATTCTGTGGATGAACGAATTCCTGTAACGTCCTTGCGATTTGGGATGCACGCCCTCATCGAAGCCATGCTGCGTTATCGCTAGTGGCAAACGCTGCCGGGTATTGCAATAGCAGTGAATTTCCTTTAGAATTTGGTTATGGCAAGCGATAATTTATTCAGGAAGTTGATGTCGTCTCTTTTGATGATGGTATGCGTTGGTTTTTTGCAGATTTTGGCGCCGGCCCCGATGCACGGACAAACCGGGCCGGAGGGGGAGATATCCCCGTACGCCTTTGTTCCCGGCGACATCGGAGCTTTTTTCACCTTCGATATCCAACGGTTTCTGGAGTTAAAAGAGGTGAAGCATGCGTCCGGCGTCTGGGGAGAGCTTTTTCAAGAGTTTGCCGATAATCCGGAATACCTGAAATTCAAGGATATTTCGGGCATCGATCCCATTCGCGATATCCATTCGCTGACTCTGGTGGCGTTCGATAGCATCAGCTCCCGGAGGGATGACATGGCCGTGATTTTTTATGTTGCGAAAAATCGCGGCGATTTGGCGGATTCATTCGGTTCAATTCACTCCTTACAAAAAATCCCCGGCTTCAGGGAATATGAAGATATCCCTCTGTTCCAATTGGAACTGGAAGAAGACGATCCCCCGGTTTATCTGGCGCTTCCTGGTGGCAGCCATGTCGTGGTGGGATATAAACATGAAGTGAAGAGAATCCTGGCGGTTTTTAGAGGGGAGAGGCCCAATATATTGACACAAAAAAACATTGACATTCTGAGCGGTTCCCCGGGGAAATCGCCCATTTTTCAATGTGTGGCGTTTGTCACAGAGGAATTGAATGTCGCCTTGAAAAAAATGAAATCTCCTCTGGATCTTCAGGGTACCTCCGCAATTCAATTATCCCTGGATCCAGATTTCCTCGCGTTTCGGTTATTTATCTCCGATTCTGCGGAAATAACGAGGATTGCCTCCTTCTGGACCGGGATCAAGACGATCATGTCGGCTGTGAACCCCAGCACCAGCCAGGAGAAGTCGCTCGCCGAACTGGCCTCGATTCTGGAAATTTTATCCACGCCATCGGGCCTGACCCTTCGGCTGCCGTCCGGCCAAACAATTCCCAAACTCGAAGCCGCCATCGCACACGAATTGCGGATGAATTGGGCCATCGCCAAAGCGGACGCCACAATTTACAATTTGCAGATTATCGCAGACGCGATCGAGATTTATCTACTGACTCATCCATCCTTGCCTTCCTGCCTCTCTCTGGAAGAATTGAAAAAAAACGCCCCGGGTATTTTTTCTAACTACGATTGCGACCTCCCTGAGAGAGATGGGTGGGATAACGCGATTCTCTTTAGATGTAGCGGAACGTCCTATGCCATCGCTTCGACCGGGAGCGACAAACAGTTCGGCGGCTGGGATCAACCGGCAGGCGATTACATTGTCCAGAATCCGGAGGATTTCAAGAAAGACTATATCTTTTCCAATGGGCTGTTTTCCGTCAAACCGGAATTTGGGAAATAGTCACTTATTCTCGAGTGCCGACTCCAGTTGCTTGATTTTCCCCTCCGCGATCGAGACGATATCGGTAAAATCTGTGTCTTCCAGCGCATGGCGCCGGCTGCGTTTGAATGCTTCCAACGCTTCCGGGAAGCGCTTCTGCAATTCGAAAATCTCTCCCAACGTCATATGCAAAACGGGATTGGAGGGTTCGATTTTCAGGGCGGATGCTAGATAGTGGAGGCCGGTGTCGTATTGTCCTATGAGCATGTAGGTATCGGCGATGTTGTTCAATGTCGTCACATCTTCCCCATCTCGCTTCAGCGCTTCCAGATAGTCTTCGATCGCCTTTGTGTAGTTCTTCTGCAGGCTAAACACATGGCCTCTCAAAAAATAACCCGTGTGCCGTCCGGGGGCGAGCGCGATAACCCTGGAAAAGTCCTCGAGCGCCTTGTCAAATTTTTCCTTAAATTCGAAGCACTCGCCTCTAGCCAAAAAAGCAGCGGTCAAACGGGGTTCGAGTTTGATCGCCTGTGAATATTCAGAGATGGCCCTGGACAACTTGTCTTGAAGGGAATAAACGGTTCCGCGCCAGTAATGGGCCTTCGCCATGTCTCCCTTCAATTGGATCGTTTTATCGAAATCGGCCAACGCGCGGTCTAGATGATCGAGATGAAGATATGCCTGGCCTCTGGCTAAAAAGGCTTCGTGATTCTCCGGAGCTAACCGGATGGCGTTGGAAAAGGCTCTGATTGCCAATCCGGCGAGTCCCTCTTTGCTATATGCATTTCCCTTTTGGAGCCACGCGTTTACCTCGTCTTGTTGCGGTAGGTCCGCGGCAAAAGTGCATCCACATAATATCAAGCAACCGAGAATTGCAATCAAAAATCGTCTTTGCATTTATACCTCCGGACCGATGTTTCGTTCGCTATCTCAATTCTAAGCCATTTCACCGGTATATTCAAGTAATGAAGAAATGTGTATAATAAAGAAATGCAAAATAATCAGGAGACGCCATATGAACAACACAACAATCACCGAAGCCGACCGTAAAAAAGCCCGGATTTGCCTCGATTGCCCGGTGTGCCGGCATGCCCGTAAAAAGCAACGGGGCATCGCCTATTGGTTTGTCAAGAATGTGGAACGGGGATTTTGTCCCAATTGCAAGGCTTACGAAAAAGTTTACGGGCGCAAGGCCCACGAACCGGTCAGTCCTGCGGACCGTTAACCGGGAATGCCAGCGTATCGCCGCTTTGCAGCATTGCCTTGAGAATATTGTGGATCTGGCTGATACCGGGCCTCAGGTTGGGATTCTTCTTGAGCATGTGCATCACCAGATCCGATAGGGAGCGGTCG
>JAHELQ010000419.1 GCA_024644125.1 Candidatus Aminicenantota bacterium
AGGAATACCATGATCTCAAAAAACAATATACGAGGTTGAAATACGAAAATTATCTACTCAAGACTCGGATGGAGCGCGTCCGTTTTTTCGAGAACGTCAGGGGGCAGTACAATTCGTTTATTACAGCGGAGCTCATTTCCATCGATCCCAATTTCCCCCTGGGCTCGATCATTGTCAACAAGGGTTCCAGCGACGGAGTCGTGGTTGAGATGGTTGTTCTCAACGGCGACGGAGAATTGGTGGGCAAAACCATCGAGCCGATCACGTTGTTTTCGTCGCGTGTCAGGTTGATAACCAGTTCCACCGGCGGCGCGGGCGCTTATATCAGGGAAAATGCCCTTGAAGGTTTTTTGTCGGGAAACAATAGCAAAATTTGCGAATTTAAGTATTTGATTGAAAATATGCCGGTTTCGGTGGGCGATGAACTGGTGACCTCCGGGACGGACGAGATATTCCCACCCTACATTCCTATCGGTAAAGTGGAATCGATCGAGAAAGAACATCTTTTATTGAAGGTTTTTGTGAAACCCTTTTTTGTAGGTAAGTCCATCAAACAATTGGTTTTATTGAAAAAATGAACAGGAATTTCAAACTCGTATTTCTTCTATTGTTGGTTGTTTCCCAGATACTGTTGAACAGGTATGTGGATGTGTTGAAAATAAATATCGATCTTTTGTACCTGGTGTTGATCTATGTGTCAATAAAGTCCGGGACGCTAAAAACGATACTGATCGCCTGCCTTGTCGGCTGGGTTACGGATTTTTTCTCCGCAGGAATTGTCGGCGTTTTCGGTTTTTCCAGGGTTCTGGTTATTTTTCTTGTCCATGAATTTGTCCGCTTTATCGATTTAACGAAACGCCATTTCTTGTTTTTACTGGTATCCATATCTCTCGCTTTGTCCAATTTTATCGCCAATGCCTTTTTTCACTACATTGCCGGTCATTCCTTCACATTGGGATTTTTATTGTATCAGCCGCTTTTGACCGCGTTTGTAGGAATGTTGATTGTCAGTTCTCCGGGTATCAGGGAAAGATTAGATGTATATTGAACGGCAAAAATTATCCACCGAAGACAAGGAACGAATTTCTCTGGTGGCGTCAATCATCCTGGTCGGTATTTTTGTTTTCCTGGCTTTTGTTTTTTGGAATATCCAGGTATTGAAAAACCAGCATTACCTGACCCTGGCCATGCAAAACATGGTGCGCGAGGTGGAACTCAAGGCGCCGCGGGGACTGGTCAAGGACCGGAACGGAATAGTCATTTCCGACAACAAATTGGATTTTTCCCTTTTCCTTATCCGTGAAGGAGTTGAAGATATGGAGAAGACGATTTCGTTTGCCAGCGCTGCCGTCAATATGGAGCCGGAGGAAGTGAAAAAGGTAATCGAACGGTATAGGCAATTCCCTCTCTCTTATGCCATTCCCTTAAAAAAAAATTTGACCCTGGGCAGCGTCGTTTATATTAAAAGTCGCTCCGATATTCATCCGGAATTTGATATTGACGTCGCGCCCACCCGGGCGTATCCTCTTCAGGAGGAATGTTCGCATATCCTCGGCTATATTTCGGAGATCACGGTCGATGAATTGAAAATGAGCAGGGCTGAGGGTTACAAAGCCGGAGACGTCATCGGACGTAGTGGTATAGAGCAGCAATATGAAGACTACTTGCGCGGCAAGAAAGGTTCCCGGATTGTAGTGAAGGACAACCTCGGGACTGTGCAACAGGTTTTGCAGGAGGTGAAACCCGCTCTCGGAAACAGTGTGATCCTTACCATCGACCTGGTGCTGCAAACATATATCGAGCAATTGATGGCCGAACATCTCGGCACTATAGGCGTTGTGGAGCTATCTACCGGCGGGCTGTTGGCGTTGGTGAGCAAGCCCAATTATAATCCCGATCTCTTCACCGGGGCGATGGATCCGGAAATCTGGAGGTCGCTTTTGAACGATCCCAACAAACCGATGCAGAACAAGTTTACCCAGGGATTGTATTCTCCCGGTTCGGTGTTCAAGATCGTGATGGCTTTGGGAGGGTTGCAGGAAGGGTTGATCCAGCCCATGTCCACCGTCGATTGTTATGGCGCCGTCAAAATTTACGATCGTTTTTTTCATTGTTGGGTGCCGTCGGGGCATGGGACCGTCAATCTCTATGACGCCATAAAAAATTCGTGCAATATTTATTTTTACCAATTGGGGAAAAGAATGGATATCGATATAATAGCGGGCTACGCTGAAATGTTGGGCTTGGGCGGCGTATCGGATATCGATCTCCCCAATGAGAAGATGGGCCGCGTCCCCAGCCGGGCGTGGAAGCAAAAATACCTCAAACAAAAATGGTTTCCCGGAGAAACCATTTCCGTCGCCATCGGAGGCGGTATGTTGAGCGTAACTCCGGCCCAGGTACTGACCATGATCAGCACTGTGGCGCTGCGGGGGAAACAACCCCAACTGCATTTGCTCAAGGAGATCCAGAGCGGAGATGGAGTAACGACTGAATTCACTCCGACATTCACCCGGGTTCCAATCCGGAAAGAAAATTTCGAAGCGGTGATAGAGGGGTTGTACCGGGTGGTCAATGACGGAAGCACCGGTAGGGCAGCGCGGATTCCGGGCTTCGATATTTGTGGTAAAACCGGTACGCAACAAATCATCTCTAAAGAAAATCCCAGGTATAAAGAATTGGTGAAAGAAAAACAGTTTAAGCCCCATTCCTGGTTTGTGTCGTTCGCCCCCCGCTTCAAACCGCGTTTCGCCGTTGTCGTATTTGTGGAAAATGGTGGGGATGCCGGTGCGGTCGCAGCTCCGTTGGCAGGAAAAATTTACCGGAAGTTATTCGAACAATGAGAGATTTTTATAAATATTTCGATAAAGTGTCTTTTGTGACCCTGCTGATGTTAAACATCCTGGGGGTGGTATTGATCTACAGCGCATCCCATACAATGCCGCAGCCATACCATACCCGCCAGTTATTGTGGTTGTTGTTCGCGTTCGCCGCGTTTTTTTTGGTATTCAGTCGCAAGACCGAATTTTTCTTCAATATGAGTACCATTATATATGTGGTAGTGCTGGTCATCCTATTGGTTCAGTATGTCAGCGGCAGTATTATTGCCGGCACCAAGAGTTGGGTGCGTTTTGGATTTTTTTCCGCCCAATTTTCAGAGTTCGCCAAAATTGCCGTGATTCTCGTGTTTGCCCGGCGGTTGTCGAAGATCGATTTTATTGATTGGAAGGCATTCTTGGGGCTACTTTCCCTTTTTGGGGCGCCCTTTGTCTTGATCGCCGCCCAGCCGGATTTGGGGACTGCGTTTGTGTTGGTCTCGGTGTTGATCATGACCATGTTTCTGAAGCCATTTGCCAAATCCATTTTGATTTTTTCGTTGATATTTGCCATTTCCGGCGCTTATGTGACATGGAATTATGTGTTGAAACCCTACCAGAAAGACCGTATCATCTCCTTCTTAAATCCAGAGAAATACCGGCATTCCACCGGTTATCAGGTTATTCAATCCAAAATCGCTATCGGCTCCGGAGGTCTGGAAGGCAAAGGGTATTTGAAGGGTTCCCAATCGCAGTACCGTTTTTTGCCCACGCGGCACACCGATTTTATTGTGTCGGTGTTGGGGGAGGAATTCGGTTTTCTCGGTTTCAGTCTGCTGTTTGTATTGTTTTTCACTCTTTTTTACCGGCAATTTAGCTTCAAATCCCGGTCGGATGAAGAATTCTATTTTGTCTACCTGTTCAATGGAGTGATATTGTTCCAATTCCTTATCAATATACTTATGTCCATCGGCTTGATTCCCATTCTTGGGCTGCCGTTGCCGTTCGTTTCGTACGGCGGTTCATCGTTGTTGGCCTTTTATATTGGCGAGGGATTGATTTTCAGGATAAAACTCAATAATTATTTATATGAAGCCTGACGAAATATTATACTATCTAAATAACCCGCAAGTGTACAGTGGGAAAGAGATCAATGTGATCAGGAAACCGTTTGTGATATCTCCGGATTCCCTCAACATTTGCCTCGTGTTCCCTGATACCTATGAGATCGGCATGAGTCATTTCGGTATCAAGTTGTTGTATCATACGTTGAACAAAATGGAGCATGTCAACGCCGAACGTTGTTTTTTGCCGGACCGTGAATCTATCGAAATATTCAAGCGGCATCAGGTGGAGTTGTTCTCCGTCGAAAACCGCAGGCCTCTAAAAGAATTCGACCTGATTGGTTTTTCGATCTTGAGCGAGATGAACTTCACCAATGTCCTGCAGGTTCTCGATCTGGCGGGTATCCCGCTAAAATCCGACCAGAGGCGAGAGGTGTTCCCCTTGATTGCCGCCGGAGGTATCTCTGTCGTCAATCCGGAGCCTCTCCGGCAATTCATCGATTTCTTCGCTTTCGGAGATGGGGAGGTGCTGTTCCCGGATATCGTGGATGTCGTTTCCCGGATGAAACGGGAAGGAACGGGCAAAGCCAGTGGTTTGGAGTTATTGGGAGGCATCCCCGGAGTATATGTCCCTTCCCGGCATCCTGTCGAGAATAGAGGGATGTTTTGCACTCCCGCCGCCGGTACCGGGGTCGTCAAGAAGCGAGTGCTCAAAAAAATTGATGAATCCTTCGCGTACGACAAAATAATCATCCCGTTGGCCAACACTGTGTTTAACCGGTTGGATGTGGAGATCGCCAGGGGTTGCCCCCAATCGTGCCGTTTTTGCCAGGCCAAATCCTACTATGCTCCCTACCGGCCCAAGTCGCTGGAAAACAATCTTGAATATATCGAGAAGGCGCTCAAAGGTACCGGTTTCGAGAATTTCTCGTTGTCCACTCTTAGTTCCGGCGATTATCCATATTTGCCGGAGATGTTGGAAGAAATTCCCCGCGTGATGTCCACGGGAATTTCGATGTCCGTTTCTTCTCTGCGGCCCTCCACCCTCTCCAGGAAAATGTTGTCCACCATCTCGCTCTTTCGTCGTACCGGGTTGACCATTGTCCCTGAGGCAGGAACTCCACGGTTGAGGCGGGTGATCAACAAAGATGTTTCAGACGAGGAGATTTCGCGGGCGGTGGATTTGGCGTTGGACTACAATTGGAAAAAAATCAAGCT
>JAHELQ010000420.1 GCA_024644125.1 Candidatus Aminicenantota bacterium
CGTGAATTACAAGCTGGCGCTTCTGACTTTTTTGATGCTCCCATTGTTTTTTGTCGCCACGATTTTATTTCGAAAAAGTATTCGCACCGGTTTTCGCGGCGTGCGGCGGGCCAATTCAGAAATCAATACCGCGTTGGTGGAATCAATAACCGGTATTCGTGAGATTATCCAATTCACTCATAAAGAGAAGAGTAAAACTTCTTTTGAAGCATCCAACCGTCATTACCTCGACGCGTACCTGAAGGTGGTGAACGCTTACGCTTTATATTTCCCCATTCTGGAAATCGTCTCCAATGTGAGTTTATTGATTATCCTTTTTTACGCCCACTTTTCATTGGGCGTCAGCGTCCGGGTGGGGGAGATTTTCGCCTTCTTTTCCTATATCAATATGTTCTTCCGGCCTCTCCGGGAATTGGCGGAAAAATTCAATATGTTCCAGTCGGCTATGGCGGCTTCCGAGAGGGTGTTCCGGTTGTTGGATCAAAAATCCGCCGTCACCAATCCCGTGAATCCCCACGATGTGCCGGATCATTTCGAAGGACGCATCGAATTTCGCGGTGTGACATTTTTTTATAAGCCTGGGACGCCTGTACTGCAGAATGTGTCGTTTACTATTCAACCCGGGGAGCGGGTGGCGTTGGTGGGGGTCACTGGAAGTGGGAAGACGACGATTATCAACCTCATCAACCGCTTCTACGATATTCAGGCGGGAAGTATTATGGTTGATGGCGTGGATATCAGGGAGTACGGCCTTCGGGGTTTGCGACGGCAAATCGCCGTTGTTCCCCAGGATCCCTTCCTTTTTACCGGGACGATAACCGATAATATATCCCTTCATGACCCGCGAGTGGCTATCGAAGATGTTCGCGAGGCCGCCCGGCGGGTAAACGCGGACGCTTTTATCTCTCTTTTGCCGAAGCAATATGATGAAGAGGTGCTGGAAGAGGGGAAAAGACTATCTGTAGGGCAGAAACAATTGATCAGTTTCGCCAGGGCCGTGGTGCGGGACCCGTCTATTTTGATTCTGGATGAAGCCACTTCCAATATCGATTCCCAAACGGAAAAATTTATCGAGGCCGCTACCATGGAACTCATTTCCCGTCGCACGTCGATAATTATCGCCCACCGTTTGTCCACCGTCCAGGCGGTTGACAGGATATTGGTATTGCATAGGGGACGCCTGGTGGAAGAGGGGACTCACCGCCAACTTATGGAGCGGGACGGAATTTACAATCGTCTCTACAAAACGCAGTCCTTGTCGCTGGCTTGATATGAATATTGTGTGTGCGACGCATTAAAAATGCCTTTATACCCGGTTAAGCAGTCTCATAGAGTTGATTTTTTAGATTTTTATGTTATATTATTACCATTATGCGTACCGGTATGTCAAAATCCATGATTCGTAGGAATATCAAGAAATTAATCCTTATTTTTACGTTCATGTTGCTGGTGGGCATAGCGGGGTTGTTTTTGGCCATCAGAGATATCAATTCAAAATATGAGAGTAATCTTCGTTCCTTGATGGATATGGAACAGAAAGTCACAGGCCTCGAGGCGGCAGTCAGCGACAAGGACGAGAAGCTTCGCCGGTACCAGTTCATGGAATATAAGCTGGAAGCCTTTGATAAGCGGTATCCGCTGTTTTCCCAGATTGTCGATGTGGTGTACGATAAGAGCAGCCATTACGGCTTCCACCCCGATCTGGTGTTGGGGATGATGCAGGTGGAAAGTTATTATAATCCCAAAGCGGTTTCCAATCGCGGAGCTTACGGATTGATGCAGATCAATCTGGCGGTATGGAAGAAAGAACTCGATATCGACCCTAACCGGATTTTCGATATCGGCTACAATGTGGACCTGGGGCTGACAATTTTAAAACGTTATTATATAGAATCAAAAGGAAATATCCAGCGGGCGCTCCATCTGTACAACAATGGGTATAAATACAACAACACAAACTACCTCACCAGGATCAACGCAACGTTGATGGATTCAAAACTGGATCAACTGGTTGCCTTCAAGCTCTCTCAATAGTCACCAATTTACCGCTAACGGGTGGTATCGATTGTGAGGCCGGTTCGGGAAGAAATGATACGGATTCCACCCCTCGTTGCCGTAGAGAGAATCGGAATGCGGCATTCCTTGTGATTGAGAACGACCTCACGGTGGGGGAATCCAAACCGGTTGCCGGAAGCCGTCGATAGAATGGACACCTTTGGAGTGGCGCATTTCAGGAAAGTGATACCGGAAGATGAGCGCGATCCGTGATGCGCGACCTTGAGCACATCGACATTGATTGCGCCGCATCGTGACGACGCTAGCCGCTCTTCCGCCTCTTGCTCGATATCCCCGGTAAGCAGGAACGCATGTGATGGATCTGTGATTTTTACCACTGCCGAATGGTTGTTTTTGGAAAAATAACTCTGAATGACATCCGGAGGATAGACAATCTGAATCCTGCAATCGCCAATGGTTTTGCCGAACTCTGCATCCACATACCGGATTTGGCAGCTTTCCGGGCAAACGCTAATTAATTTTTTGTAATACCGGTCTTCGCTGGCTACAGATGCGATCCAGAGCTCAGCGGGTTTGATGCAATCGATAATCTCGATGATTCCGCTTGCATGGTCCGGATGGTAATGGGAAACGAGTACCCATTTGACCTGTATCCGCCGTTGCAGGAGAAACGGCAGGACCAGATTTTTCCCCACCTCGAATCCTTCGTTGATGGAGCCTCCGCCATCCACCAGCAATGCGTCTCCTCCAGGGAATACAACGCACGTGCAATCGCCCTGTCCCACATCCAGAAAGTAAACTTCCAGTTGTCCGGGATTGTAAGGTGGGCTGCCGACCAGCAAGTACAAAAGGATGGCGGTGAAGGGGAGGATATAGAATAATCGCAATTTGCCCAATTGGCGGCCTGAGGCCATCGAGGCGTACAAAACGAGTATGAGCGCCAGTACTACCAGAGGCGGAGAGGGCCTGTATATATCGAAATTCCAGATTTTACAACAGAGATCGACAATCAAAAAAAACAGTTTGAGGAATGGGTCGATGATAACGATAACACTATCGGCGAGCGAACTGGATAACGGGGCCAGCGGCAGTAACAGGATGGAGATTCCAAGTATCAGCGCTGTCAATGGCAGTAAAAGGAGTCCGGTGAAAATGCCTGCGAAGGAATATCGTTTAAAAAAGAATAATGATAGAGGGAAGGCGACGATAGAAGCCGATAGATTGGCGGACACAAGCTCAGCCGGGTAGCGGGGGAAGTTTTTCCACCGGGCGGCGAAGAGGCGGCGTCCCAGAATGATTGCCGCGGTCAAGGTATAGGTCAGGAGAAACCCGGCATCCATAAATTCCGCTGGATTCATGAGCAAAAGAACCAGGCCGGAGGCGGAGATGATGTTGAAAATATCATAGTCATCGTATAAAATTCTAGCCCAAAAAATCATGAGAGCCATGATGACCGCGCGTTGGGCCGATATTTTAAAGCCAGTCAAAGCCAGGAACACCACCAATAGGATAGCGGTGAAAATATTGCGCCACCGGAATGGACATTTACACACCTTCAATAGTAAAAGCGAAAATAAAGCGATGATCCCGATGTGAGCGCCGGAGATTGAAAATAGGTGGAATATTCCTGAGCTGAGTAATTTCTCTTTTTGTTTGGAGGTCATTTTCCCCCGGTCGCCCAGCAGAATGGCGCTGAGAAAAACCCCTTCGTCCCGAAGGCCGCCGGTGGAATTCTCGGCGTATCGCCGGTTCAGTGCACTTGCAATGGATTGTCGCCATGCGCCGATGATTCTCCAGGGCAAGGGCGCTGTCTTGATCTTTGTGACAAATAGACTTGATTTGCAATATCCCCTGAAGTGGATGCCGCGGTAGAGGTAATTAGCGCGCATTGGGCTTGGCGCTAAGGTTTCGTTAAACCGTAATGGGTAGAGTCTCGTGTCGATGCGTACCTCGTCTCCACGATTGAGATCTGAGAGGTTTCCTGTCACATGAATAAGGGTGTTAAAATGTCGTGGCACGGATTTCTCTTCATATTCGATGGTATGAACCGCCAACTCGAGCGCTGAATGATCGTCGCGGATTCCGGGGAAATCCGTTAAATGTCCGGTGATTGTAATATAGCGGTCCTGGGGAATTCCGGTTTCGATTTCCTTGAGATAATGATATCTTTGCTCTAGAAATTGAAAAGCGATCATGAGTGCCAGGGCAAGGACGATGAAGCAATAGCTGGCGTGATATTTTTTGAGCGTGAACAAAAGTAAAGCAATGGCAAACGAGATTACCGAAAGGGGTTCAATTATTTCGAAATATGGATTTATATAATGAACGATGGTCAATAAGCAAAGGGTCGCCAGGAAAATCGGAGTGAATACATTCTTCATGTGTGCGGGATACCGTTCTGTAAAAGCCTGTCGAGAAAGATTGTAAGCCGGAATTTTATTCCGGCTCGCTATTCGTCCAGTGTTATTTTTTGCGTTTTAACGCTTCTTTAATGAAGGGGAATATGTCTCCGTCCAGAACTCGTTGACTGCTGCCGATTTCCACGCCGGTGCGGTGATCTTTGATATTCTGGTATGGGTGTAGAACATAGGAGCGAATCTGGTTGCCCCAGGCGATATCACCTTTGGTGTTTTCCAGCTTGTTTTTCTCTTCTTGCTTCTTTCGAAGCTCCAGATCATAGAGGCGCGCTTTCAAGATCTTCATCGCCCGGTCTTTGTTTTGGTGCTGTGACCGTTCGCTCTGGCATTGAGCCACAGTATTTGTTGGGAGATGGGTGATTCTGACCGCCGAATCCGTGCGGTTAACATGTTGGCCGCCGGCGCCTGAAGCGCGGTAGGTATCGATTTTCAAGTCTTTGGTGTCGATCTCTATTTCGATGTTTTCATCCACCTCGGGGTATACGAACACCGCTGCAAAAGAAGTGTGTCTGCGCTTGTTGGCGTCGAAGGGAGAAATCCTGACCAACCGGTGGACGCCGATTTCCTGCTTCAAATATCCATAGGCGTAATCACCGTCAAACCGGACCGTAACACTTTTAACCCCCGCCTCTTCACCCGCCAATATCTCAAGGATTTCGGTTT
>JAHELQ010000036.1:0-7539 GCA_024644125.1 Candidatus Aminicenantota bacterium
GAAGACACCGATTTCGATACAATATATAGAAACAAACAATTTATCTACACCTACGCCATCGGCTTCGCTATCGATAACCTTCTACTCCGTCAAACAGCCAAAAACGGCGGCGGAGAATTTTACTCAGCCAACAATTACGAAGAATTATTGAAATCGCTAAAGGCGGCCCTCAGTAGTATCGACGAAAAAGTCAACGCTTACGCCGCCTTTGCCGCGCCGAAGTATTCGACCTTTACCGATGGAGCTAAAGGGTATGTGGCGACTTTCATCCCCAGAAACATAAAAAACATCTGGGAAGGCCACCTCAAGTGCTACTTGCTGGATTACGAGGGAAACTTCCCCGCGGATCTGGATAATCCCGGGCAGGTCCAGGTGTACGATGAAAACGAGCAGTTGACCTGGATCGATTCCTTCCAGTGGGACGCCGGACAGGAGCTCAATAACAGGGCGAGCAACAGGAATATCTACACGGCTATCGGAAACACATGGACAGATTTCACCGCAACCGAGATCGAACCCCTCGATCTTGGCTTCGACAGCGGAGACAAAACACTGGATGCCGTCGACGCGGCGACGGTGATTGACTTCATCAGAGGTAACAACAACTACGATTGGGTATTGGGAGATATCTTCCATTTTACCCCACTTGTGGTTGGCGCCCCCTTGCGTTGGAAAGCCTCGTTTGACGCCAGTTACGCCAAATTCTACGATTATTGGACCGAAGAAAAGGATGGAAAAATCGTCTCCAAAAGGTTGGAGGTGATATACGCCGGAGCCAATGATGGCATGATCCATTGTTTCCGGGTGGATACCGGTGAGGAATTGTGGGGATTCATCCCTCCCTCGTTGCTAACCAAGCTCAAACATTCCGTTCCCGGAGTCACCGGTTCACTGAATCAACATAACTATTTTGTGGACGGTAAGGCGATTGCCAAAGACATCAAAATCGCCAATAACGGAACATACGATGATTGGCGGACTGTTCTGATTTTCGGAATGGGAGCCGGGGGCAAGGCCTATTGTGCCCTTGATATAACGGATCCGCAGAATCCAGCCTTCCTCTGGGAATTTACAAACGCTACCTACCTGGGAGAAACCGAGGGTAAGCCGATCATCACGGACATCGCCAACGACGGAACCGGCAATCGCGTTCCCGCCGTCATCCTATCGGGAGGATTTGACAAAGAGGAACTTCCCACTGTCCCGGCAAAAGTTAAAGATCCCACCAGTTTAACGGGAAAAGCCTTCTATATCATGCGCGCCTATGACGGCTCGATCATCAAACAATTTATATACGATTCCAAAACCTCCAATCCGGACACCGTATCATCAGGCATCTATACCCATACCAATTCAGGCTTCAAATATTGTTTCGCCTCCACCCCCACTGTGATCGACCGGACAAACGACGGTATTGGCGATTATTTCTATATGTTCGAAAGCGGCGATTACCGGGGAACCGCCGGCGAAGGCGGCAGAGTCTGGAAGGTCAACCTCAACGGCGATCCCAAAGGTTGGCGGCCCGCCAATGTGTTCCAGGCGGCGGACGGACAAACCATCTTCCTGCCCGCTACCGCCGGTTACGACGATAACTACAACACCTGGTTACTATTCGGCACAGGCCACCGTCCCGTCCCCAACCACCCGGACAACCAAACCGGCCAATTTATCGGTATCATCGACAACGGAACAATCTCAACGCCCCTTACGCTGGCAAACCTTCAAGACATCACCGCCGCCATCAAAGGGACAAGCGACTTAGACTTCTCGTTGACCAAATACAGCGGATTCTATTTCGATTATATCAACGGAACCGGGGAAATCATTTTCGAACCTTATCCATTGTACCTTAATAGTCAAGTGCTGTTCAACACCTACACTCCAGATGTCATCGCAGCGTCCGAGGAGGAAATGGATTTGTGTAATCCTCCCGGGAACCAGTATATCTATAGCTTCTTCATGAACAGCAGCGGGAGCACCTTCAGTATCACCGATCCCGAGGTGGAATCCGGCAAAATTCAGGGACACGGTTCGCTCACCGGTGGAAAATACAAAGTATACACCGGGAAAGGGGAAGTGGGGAGCCCGGAGGTCAAGTCCCAAGATACAATCGATATGAGCGATCTTTTCGGCCCAATGTTCTGGATCGAAAACAAAAAATAAGTATATGTCGTCTATTTAAATAAATACGAATACGGCGCCGGGGATACCTGGCGCCGCCCCCTCCCCCTCTTACCCATCCCGCCTGGATCATCAGAAATTCCAAAAAAGTTGAAAAAAATCACAATATATATTATATTAATATCAACATGATATTGGGGGTTAAGACATAATATCAAAAAAGCGAGAGAACATCGCTACACATTTATCAATTTTTTAAGGAGAGACTTTAATGAAAGGCAAAAAAGAGCATGGGTCGGTTTTAGTTTTAGTCCTTTTTGCAGTTATTATTCTCACGCTGATCGGGGTGACTGGATTAAGACATACAACCGGTGAATTAGCGATTTCCAGAAATTTTCTAAGCGATAAAACAGCTTTCTTTACTGCCGAAAGTGGGATAAATTTTGGCATCAATGAATTACGCGGTACTGTGGATCCGACGTCCATATCATTCGAGTCGAATATCAATGAAACGACATTTAAGAGCGGGCCGATATCTGAAGTAACCGCTCAAACCATCAAAGGTTTCCGTTCCTTTTCAGCCCCGCTCCCAAAAGGGATTTCCATTGAAATGAGCGGAACATCTGGAGTTGTGCCCACAGCCTGGGATTTACTCGTCTCGTCAAAATTTCCTGCCGATTCATCACACCCTGCCCGAAAAGAAATTCGATCGGTAATCTTGATTCTATCCGCGGAATACTGAAAGGATTGATTGCATGAAAAAAATATTATTTTTTATATCGCTTGTTATCCTTCTATTCATAAGCGTAAAGCCATTGTTACCCTGGGATGATAGTAATTTGTTGGCGACGGTTTCGCCTCAATTAAAACCCAATATAATGTTCATTCTCGACAACTCGGGCTCTATGAACACAGTGGTGTTCCCTCCTTTCTACGATCCCAACCTCACATATGCGGGCCCTGGGTGCGATTTTATCGACCCACTGGAAACCTACAAAATAGCATTTTATTACGACCGTTTTTACTTTTACGCTTTAAACAATGACTTTAACCGACTGTACCAGTTGGATACAGTGCCCGGGAAGAGCTACCTGGGGCAATTAAAAATGACAGATTGCGCCGTCGATAGTTATTTCCCCAATAGCGACGTCTATTTTTACGCTCTATCCGACGCGGGTCAAGCGCCCCGATATCCAGGCAACCTGCTCAATTTCCTGCTCTATCATGCCACGCCTCATCAGATTACGATATGGAATCATTTTATGATCTACGGCAACTTCGATTCCGGTCAAGGAGAAGAGGTTTCACCCGGGATCTATTCTCCCGAGCCGTCTTTGGATGGAGGCGACACCACAGCCCCGGACATTGCGGATGAGTTAGGCGCTACCGGCCATGACAATAAAATCCGAATCAAAGCTGCACGGAAGGTTCTAACCAGAGTATTATGGGATATATATTCTTCCTGGGAATTGGACCCAAATCCCGATAAAAACCGCCCTCGCGTGGGCATCACTATATTCGAACAGGGAATAGATCCAGACGGCGGAAGTATCATTCAAAAATGCCAGGATACTGCCGCTTTTTTAACCCTCTCCGCCAACATCAAAGGGATTTCAGCCACCACATGGACACCTCTGGCTGAGTGTTACGCGGAAACCTGGAGCTATTTCCGTCACGGTTGCGAGAGCCAAATCACTGATCCCGGGTTCTTTCTACCGCTGGACAATCCGGCGAGCCAGGAAATTTTGGCGGACAAAGCAATAACAAATTGGTGCCAGCTAAGCTTCATCATTCTTGTAAGCGACGGAGAGTCCACACAGGATAATTATTTGCGGACGCTTTCCCTCATCAATCCGCAAATCATGTTCAATACCGACAAGGTATCTTCCTGGGGGGACAGCGATGGCCCCGGGGATGATAACGATGCGGATACATTGACATCGAACGGCACCAACTACCTCGACGATCTGGCCTTCTTTGCCCATAATACCGATTTATTCCCAGATGGCATTCTGCAAGACGACCCGGATTACGAAACTGTATTCCAAAACCAGCAGTTTATTTATACCTATGTGATCGGTTTTGCGATCGATAATTACATCCTGGAAAAAACCGCCCAGAACGGCGGCGGTAATTATTATGTCGCCAGTAATTACAACGAACTCCTGAACGCATTCAGGAACGCGATAAGTGGCATCGATGAAAAGATAAATGCTTACTCCGCTTTTGCGGCCCCAAAGTATTCGACGTTCACTTCTGGAGCCAGAGGATATGTCGCGACATTCATCCCTCGCAATTCAAGGAATATTTGGGAGGGTCACTTGAAATGCTTTTTGCTGGATTACGAAGGCAACTTCCCCTCAAACCTCAATGATCCGGGGCAAGTCCAGGTCTATGACGATAACGGAAATTTGGTGCCCATCGATTCGTTTCAATGGGACGCCGGTGTTGAGTTGAATCAAAGAAGCGCAGAAAGGGAAATTTATACCGTTAAAGAAAACACTCTCATTCCTTTCACCGAGGCCTACATCGATGCCGCCGATCTGGGGTTCTCTTGCGGTGACGATACACAGGACAAAACTGATTGTTCCTGTGTCATCAACTTTATTAGAGGAAATGCCGATCAGAATTGGATTCTTGGAGATATATTCCATTTCCCCCCGGTCGTTGTCGGGGCACCATTACGCTGGAAGGGAGCATTCGATTATAGCTACCAACAATTTTATGAACACTGGACTGAAGTGATCGATGGTAAACGAGTGTCCAAAAGACTTGAAGTTGTCTATGCCGGCGCTAACGACGGGATGCTTCATTGCTTCAGGGTTGATACAGGAGAAGAATTATGGGCGTTTATCCCACCGTCTCTCCTCACAAATCTGAAACACTGTGTCCCGGATGTCACAGGTTCGCTGGACGAGCACAGGAGCTTTGTCGATGGACAGGCCATTGCCAAAGACATAAAAATAGATAACAATGGCGATTACAAAGACTGGCGGACAATCCTGATATTCGGTTTAGGAGTAGGCGGGCAATCTTATTGCGCGCTCGACATAACCGATCCCCAAAATCCTCAATTCCTATGGGAATTCAAAGATTCACAATATATGGGTTACACGGAGGCGCGGCCCATCATCGTCGATATCGGTAACGACGGTAGCGGCAACACAGCTCCCGTTGTCATACTCCCCGGAGGCCTCGACAAAAATGAATTGCCCTCAAATTCGGAAAACGTTGCCGATCCGGTGAGCAATACCGGTAAATCATTTTACATCCTACACGCATACACCGGTAACATGATCAAACAATTCTTGTACGGCCCCAAAACGTCAAATCCCGACATCGTTTCGGAAGGCGTTACAACGCACACAAATGAATCGTTCACGTATTGCTTTGCCGCCACCCCGGTCGCCATCGACTGCCATAACGATGGGATTGCCGATCATTTTTATGTATTTGAAAGCGGTGATTTCAGGGGCACCCCAGGGAAGGGAGGACGTATCTGGAGAATCAATCTCAGTGGCCCCCCGATTTCCTGGCAACCCAAACCCATCTATCAGGCAGCGGATGGGCAAACCCTCTTCTTACCGGCCACAGTGGGATATGATGACTCGTATAACGCCTGGTTATTTTTTGGAACTGGACATAGAGCCGACCCAATCGACCCAGCGAATAGTACCGGTCAATTTGTGGGAATCATCGACAACAGTACGATTTCAACTCCGATTACAAATACTGACTTGAAAGATATTACATCGTTCTTCACCGGCACAGACACACAATCCGAACTATCGTTAACCAGCTATAGAGGGTTTTATTGCAATTTCCTGAACGGCGATGGGGAAATACTCATCGAACCATACCCTTTATATATCGATCACGAAGTGATCTTCAACACATTTTTGCCGACCCGTCAATCAGGATCAGGTTCGGAAATCGACCCCTGTAACCCACCGGGAAACCAATACCTATATAGTTTTTTCTTGCACACTAGCGGCGGAGTAGCCAATATTAACGATCCTATCGTCGGAGAAGGCAAACTGCACGGATACGGAGCTTTTACCGGCGGAGATTACAAAATATATACGGGTCCAGGGAAAATCGGCAGCCCGGAGATAGAACACCAGGATACTGTGGATCTCAGCAATATCTTTGGACCGATGTTTTGGATGGAAAATAAAAAATAGAGCTCGCCCCAACGAATGGCAAACCCTTTTTGTTGAAAAAAAAGGCTACTTGAACTATATTATTATTATTAAATAATATAGGTATTTGTGGCAAGAATTTGGAATTTGGGGGGCGTATGAAACAAAAAATATCATATACAATCGCTATTATAATGATAGCTTTACAGCCACTGTTTTCCTGGAATGATTACAACCTTCTCACCGCGGTTTCATCGCAAATGAAACCTAACATTATGTTCATACTGGATAACTCGGGCTCTATGAACACAGTCATTTTCCCGTCATTCTACAATCCCGGCCAAACCTACACCGGACCTGGCTGTGATTTTATCGACCCCTCACAGGACTATAAAATCAAGCGTTTTGGAAACAGATATTATTTCGTTACTTCAGATAATGAACTCAACCGGCTAGAAGCCCTGGATAATGTTTCTGGGCGCGATTCCCTGGTAGAGCTCGATCTGGCCGATTGTTCCCTCGCAGACAGTTATTATCCGAACCGGCCGGTATATTTCTACCCAACCGCCGAAGCCCAACAAGAGCCTCGATATCCCGGTAATTTGCTTAATTTCCTCCTCTATTATGCAACCGACCATCAGCTCGTTATCTGGAATCACTTCATGATATATGGAAATTTCGACGCGGGGCAGGGCGACGAAACTTCCACCGGAATCTACAATCCGGCGCCGTCCCTGGATGGTGGAGATACAACCGATCCCACATTGCAGGACGATCTGGGTTACACTGGGCATGATAACAAAATTCGTATCAAAGTAGCCCGCAAAGTCATGACTATCGTGATCCGGGATATGTATACCACCTGGGAGCAAGATCCAACGCCGGAGAAAAAACCGCCCCGTATCGGGATCAGTATATTCGAGCAGGGTACCGATCCCGACGGCGGCACAATCACACAAAAATGCCAGGACAGCAGCGCGTTTCAAGCGCTGGCTTCCAATATCAAGAGTATTGCCGCCACTACCTGGACCCCTCTTTCGGAATGTTACGCAGAGGTCTGGAGTTATTTTCGCCATGGAGGTCAGAGCCAAATAACGGATTCCAAATATTTTTTACCGTTGGATAATCCCGGGGCCCAGGAAATCTCGGCCAACAAACCAATCACCAATTGGTGCCAATTAAACTTCATTATCGTTATAACCGATGGGGAATCCACCCAGGATGACTATTTGCGAACATTGACCAGTCTGGACCCGCAAATTTTATTCAATACGAA
>JAHELQ010000036.1:7549-19597 GCA_024644125.1 Candidatus Aminicenantota bacterium
AACAATGTCTCGTTATGGGGAGACAACGACGGAACCGGTGATGATAACGACAACACGACCCTCACTTCCAACGGCACCAATTACCTCGACGACCTCGCCTATTTCGCCTTCCATTCAGATCTCTACCCGGACGACATATTGCGGGACGATGGAGACTACGAAACCATTTATCAAAACCAACAATTCATCTACACTTATGCCATCGGTTTCGCCTTCGACAATTACATTCTCGGTCAAACCGCTCTCAATGGAGGCGGCGGCTACTATACGGCAAACAATTACCAGGAATTGTTGGATGCTTTCAGAGCCGCTCTCAGCGGGATTGATGAAAAAGCGAGCGCTTACGCCGCATTCGCGGCGCCGAAATATTCTACCTTTACACATGGGACAAAAGGATACATCGCCTCCTTCGTCCCCCGCAACATCCGCAATCTCTGGGAGGGCCACCTCAAATGCTTCGTACTGGATTATGAGGGGAATTTCCCGGCGGACCTGGACAACCCCGGACAAGTACAGGTTTACGATGACGACGGGAATCTCGTATCCGTCGATTCATTCCAATGGGATGCCGGAATCGAGCTGAACTCCCGGACTACTGAGCGGCAAATCCTGACCATCAAGGACAACGCGCAGATCTCGTTCACCAATACATTAATCAACGCCGCCGATCTGGGCTTCTCAAGCGGCGATGAAACCCAGGATAATGCGGACAGAGACAACGTTATCGACTTCATCAGAGGAAACAACGGCTACAATTGGATCCTGGGCGATATATTTCATTTTCCACCAGTGGTGGTGGGTTCGCCTCTTGCCTGGAAAGCCGCATTTGACCCAAGTTACCAACAATTTTACACTTACTGGACCGAAATCATCGACGGCAAACGAATATCAAGACGGCCGGAAGTGGTATATGTCGGCGCGAACGACGGGATGCTCCATTGCTTCCGGGTGGATACCGGCGAAGAATTGTGGGGGTTCATACCCCCCTCGTTACTCCCTCAACTCAAGCATTGTGTTCCGGGAGTCACCGGATCGCTGGATGAACATCGAAGTTTTGTCGATGGCCAGGCGATCGCAAAAGATATAAAAATCGACAACAATGGCGATTACCGCGATTGGCGAACCGTATTGATATTTGGATTGGGAGACGGCGGACAGTCTTACTGCTGCCTTGATGTCACGGATCCTTCAAATCCCGTTTTTTTATGGGAATTCTCGGATCCGCAATTTATGGGAAACACGGAAGGGCGTCCCATTATTGTCGATATAGGAAATGACGGCGAGGGAGCCAAAGCTCCGGCTGTTTTACTCAGTGGGGGCCTTGACCCACGAGAGCGCCCATCCAATTCCAATGACCCGAATGTCGCGGTGAGCCTTCTGGGGAAATCATTCTATATTGTTCACGCATACACAGGAAACGTGATCAAAAAGTTTCACTACGGCCCGCTGACATCGGATCCCGATACATTGGCAAGCGGAGTGGCCACTCACACAAATGCCGGCTTCAAGTACGCGTTTGCAGCGACTCCAGTGGCGATTGATCTCCAGAACGACGGGGTTGCGGACCATGTTTATATGTTTGAGAGCGGTAACTTCCAGGCAACCGCAGGCGAGGGCGGGCGAATTTGGCGAATCAATTTGAACGGCCCCCCCGTCACATGGCGTCCCACCAATATCTACCGGGCCGCCGATGGGCAGACAATCTTTTTACCCGCAACCGTAGGATATGACGATTCGTATAACACGTGGATCCTGTTTGGCACCGGACACCGGGCAAACCCCATCGACGCTGCCAACAGGACAGGCCAATTCATCGGAATCATCGACAACAACCAGATTTCATCCCCGCTGACCAACGCGAACCTGCAAGATATCACACCGCTCTTTGCCGGCACAGATACTCAAACAGATTTTTCGTTGGCCAGCTACCGGGGATTTTATTTCAATTTCACCAACGGCGCCAGCGAAATTTTATTCGATCCCTATCCTCTCTACATCAATCACGAAGTGATCTTCAATACATTCGTCCCGGACCGTCTGATAGGAACCGGAGACGACATCGATCCGTGCAATCCACCAGGAAACCAATATATCTACCGCTTCTTCCTGAACACATCCGGTGGAACCGCCTCTATTCAAGACCCCATCGTCACGTCAGGGAAAATTCATGGCTACGGCTCGCTGTCCGGCGGTGAATACAAAATCTACTTAGGCGATGGCGAAGTGGGTAGTCTGGCTCTTAGAGAGCAAAATCTCATCGATTTGAGCGATATCTTCGGCCCAATGTTCTGGATCGAGAACAAAAAGTGATTGACAATATTTTAGACCTCTGCTACCCTTTAGCTTAACATATAGGCGAGGAAGGAATCATGACGGATCTCCCAAGGCTAAAGCTATCGTTTTTTCAAGCTGTTTTCGTTTTTTCTGTGATAGTGTCCCTGGCGGTAATTGGTTGGCATTTGCAAATCTATCTCTTGCCCCTGGCGTTTCTGGCCCTGGGATATTTCTCCTATCTGGCCCATCCCCGGAAAGCAATGCTCTGGTTTCTATTTTTTCTTCCATTTATAAATTCATTACCCGACCTTTTGTACGCCGGGTACCCCTATAACTATATCGCGATCCCCTTGTTTTATGTTTCCGGCATGATTCTCGCTTCCATGACCAAACGGGAGCATCTCGAATTCCGCCATTCCTTCTGGGGGATTTACCGAATATTCCTCACAATCATGATCCTATCCATCATCTTCGTCTTCTTGCGTTGGTCAAATATCACCCTCTCGCCCGAAGCCTTCTTCATGGACACGCCGGTGACACCCTCCGGCGAGCGTGTGTCGTTCGCCGTTCTGTTCCCGGTTCTCACCCTCTTTTTATTCGCGATTCCGCCCTTCGTCGTTCCATTGCTGCACCGCCACAATCTCGACGAAGTAGCGGTTTTACACCCATTGCGGCTTGGCTACGCTGTCTCCTTTGTGTTGGCCCTTATCCAGAGATTCGTCTCACCCGACTTTCTCTGCCGTCCGGTCTGGGCTCAATATCGCCAGTATAACGGCGGTAATTCCGATTTTAACGCGTTCGGCTTTTTCGGAGGATTCATTTTTCTGGCGCAAACCATCATCATCATCCGCCGCTGGAACGACCAAAAGTCGCAGAAGGCGATAATCCCGGACCTCATCATTTTTGGAGTTTCTTTCGCCGGCATTATTCTTTCCGGCAGCAGAACCGCCTTTCTGTTCGTGATAGCGGCGTTGATCCACTTTTTATCATCCGCTTCCATACAAAAAAAATTAAAGACGGCCGCCGTATTTCTACTAATCATTCTTTTCGCCACAGCCGGCGGCGTACTGAAAGAGCGATTGGTAAAAACCATCGACAAATTCGTAGCGGGAGTAAAAACCCAGGATCTGGAGTACGCGTTGGACCGGGCCACCAACAAGCGAATCACCATGCTCAAAGACAGCGGCGCATTGTTGGCGAAGCACTGGTCCAGCGGCGTCGGTACCGGCAATTTTTTGTTCTATCACAAATATATGCATCACAACGAAGAATTCCTGCATGACTTGCCGCTAAACCAATACCTCTTGTTATTGGACGAGACGGGAATCACAGGCCTGCTTCTATTTTTGTGGTTCCTGGCGGCCGTTATCCGGCGGCGGGAGAGAACCATCTTTGCCCCTGTGTTCTACACAATTTTAGCGGCGTTACTGGTAGGTAATTCTCTATGGCTGCCGGAACTGGCGGTTCTAACCTGGATTGTGGTGGCCATGATGGCAAAGATTGAGATCGCATACACGGAACCATTGAAAAAAAAATCCACCGCGACCCTGGCCGTGATCGTGATTTTCTTTCTTTTTTCAAATATCCGCTCCTTCCAATCGTTGCACCCGGTCAGTTGGAGCGAAGAAACAGGTACGCGCTACGATTATGGCTTCTGGCAACCGGATCCTGGACCGGAGGGCAATGTGTTCCGTTGGACCAAAGGATCCGCCGGTCTATACGTTTGGGAACCGGAAGGTAAAGTAGTGAATATTTTCGCCGGCGCTCCTGTCCACAAACTGGAAGGCAAGCGCCAGGCGGCTGAATTGTATTGGAACGGCAAACCTTTCAAGATTGCCATCTTCCAGGAGAACCGCCTCGAATCCACCCCGCTCCCATTCACAGCCCCTGGGTTCCTGGAACTGCGAATCATCCCTACCTTCAACCTCAAACGCATGGGTTTGGGGCCTGAAGCCCGGGATTTGGGAGTCCAGTTTTATCACTTCAATTCTACACATAATTGACAAACAATATTCAAATAGCTACAATGTGTGATCATGAAACAGACGAACATCCCTCTTATATTCACAGTTACACTCGCGGCGATATTATTGGTTGCCGGCGGCTGCGGATCCAGACAAAACACGGAATTCATTCCGCTGCATCCGGATATATCATCAACCGCAAGGAAGATTTCCTTCCTAACCCTGGAGGACGATTACCTCTTCAACGGAGATTGGGGCGGGGTTGAATTCGACGGCAAAAATTTTCGCACTCTGCATGGCGACGGGAGCATCGCGTTCGAATTGCCCGAAGCTCCCTCTCAAGCCTTAATGCTGCGGTTTGCCGTCAAAATATCCAGCCCTCTTACCATGAAGGTATGCCTCAACCAAACGGAGCTGAAAACGATTGAATTGAAAGAGGGAATAATCAGCGAAGCCAGTGTTCTTCTATCTAAAAAACTACTGACGGCCGGGAAGAATTCGATAGAGATGTTATTGTCGGAGAATTCCGCTATAAAATTTTATTCGTGGGGTATTATACCGGCAGGTCTGGTAAACAAACCGGTGAGCGAAGACTCGTTCGTAACGCCCGCCCGGTTGGATTACCGCGTCTGGCCCCAGGAAGACACGCTGGAAGCGAAATTCGACCAACCGGTAAAACGAATCGTGGCAACTGTTTCTAACCGCTCCGGCAACGTGTTTTCCAGAACATTCGACAACATGAAAGATGTAAGACTGGATTTGGGACGATGGAAGGACGAGATCATCTTCGTCTCCTTGCAACTTCAGGACAGGCCGAACGTGTGCCACCTCGTTTCATCCGGTCTCCACCGCGTGCCGCCCTCGCAAAAAGACGGAAATCTAAACAAACTTCAGGAATCCCTCTCCCGAAATTTCAACCGATACAACGTTCTAGTGATACTTCTCGATTCCGCCCGCGCCGACCGCGTCTCGACCTACGGATATAAGAGAGCGACCACTCCCAATATAGACCGGCTGGTGGACTCGTCCCTGGTGTTTACCGAAGCGTATTCGGAAGCTGCCTACACCCTCGCCTCCACCGGCTCTTTGTTTTCCGGTTTGGCGCCCGACTACCACAACGCTGTCAGCAATTATTACGGAGGACTGCCTTCCAGCGTGGAGACCCTGGCGGAAGTGTTCCGGTCAAAAGGTTACCTTACCGCCGCTGTGTCCGCCATTCCATATTGCGGATCCACCTTCAACATGAACCAGGGCTTCGACACATTCATCGAATTGTTCAATGACAAAAAGCAACCGCTGGCAGAAGAGTTTCTCCCTCATGTCGAACAAATATTCGATTCCGCCCTTCAAAACAAAAAAAAATTCTTCACCTATCTTCATATTCGCGAGCCTCACATCGACTTCCTGATGGAACCCCCATTTTTCGGAACTTTCCATAAAGGATACGAAACATATCCAAACGATCCTTTCCTTCAACGTTTGAAAGATATTTATTTTGCCGCCGGCGATTATAAGGACAGGCAATACCGCGAAGAAGATATCGCTCTTTTGTCCGATAGCTACGATGAGAACCTGCTCAAAGTGGATTTTGAGGTGAAACGCATTCTGGATACACTGGAAGCCAAAAATCTAGCGAACGATACCATCATCGTCATCCTGGGCGATCACGGCGAGGGACTCAACGAGCATAAACTCATCGGGCACAATACGATCCTATTTCGCGAGGGTGTGCACATCCCTATGATAGTCCACATCCCTGGCATCACCGGAACCAAAACCGAAATCAATGTCCCGGTGTGCACCACGGATCTCACCGCCACCCTCAAACAATTGATCAATTCAAATTCCAGCGTTGTAGCTAAGGATTCTTCGAAAGGCTTGTTCCATAAAATGAAGCGCAAACTCCTGGTGGCGCGAACGATTTTCTTTTCCCGTTTTTACCCGTTCTACGCGTTGCAAGAGGGTCATTACCGGATCATCGTCCCCTTCCCACTGTCCGTACGACCGGCCAACCTGTTCGATATCGCTTCAGACCCCAAAGAAACTACGCCGATCGAAGATTCGTTCGTCCGGGAGTATTTCCTCTTTCAATTGAGGAATTTCTTCCGCCGGAAAAACTCCCTGCAATTCAATCCCCGGAAGACCACCCTCAAACAATCGGAGATTGAGAGCTTAAAGTCTCTCGGCTATTTATAAGGCTCGAACAACCGCTGAAAAAGTAAATCCGCGATGAGTTGGTGCCCGAGCCGATTGGGATGGCAGGTGTCGTTGGTGACATACAGGAGGCGGCGGGTATCGAGAACATCCGCGCCGTATAGTTGCCGGTAGAACAAAGCGAGATCGGGATATAGTTTCCCGGCGCAGATATCCGGGATACTTTTTATCAAAAAACGCATGCCATCGAAGGCCGGGATACCCTTCGCTTTTCCCAGAGCTGTCATTTTGGCCAGATAATCGATCGGGCAACAAAGTCCCAAAAGAGCCGGGCGAATTCCGTTCGCCTGGCAATGGTCGATCATGTATTCGAGATTGTTTCGATATTCCTGAATGGTTGAATAAGGGACCTTCTTTTCGGCAAGACCTGAGTTACCGGACTTTTTCCCGAACGGGTCGGCCTGTGAGAGAAGCCATTTACGCAGCAGTTTGTATGTCTGGAAGTTCCAGAGAAAATATTTGACATCTTCCACAATGCCGTGATTTTGCAGCATTTTTTTCGCGTTCCGGGAAATGAGTTTGCCGTCATTGGCGCCGAAGGTGAAGATGACCATATCCGGAGAATATTTCAACGCATACCGTTCAAACACTTCGCGCCCATGACACGATGTGTATCCCGGGATTCCGAAGTTCATCACTTCGTATCGGAATCCTGTCCCCAGAGCGTTCAGCTTATCCTCCAGTATCTGGGAATACCGTTCTTGAGGTTCCACTCCCCAACCAAACGCGGTGGAATCTCCCAGTACCGCCACGCGGAAGACGCCTTCGCCTTTTTTCGTGGGAATTTCCGCAGTCCGGTACCCATCGGAATTGGATGCCAGAAGCACTGTCATCCCTTTTGCCAATTCAATGCGGTTCACCGTATTGACCGCCCGCACCGAGATGCAGGGTTTCATCCGGTACCGGACATACCGCGCCTCTTCGAAATAGTTCATCCATTCGGCGGCGGAAGCCGGCAGGGAATTGTCGAGAATATCTCGATACACCCCTTCGGCCGCGAAAAAATTAAAATCGTTGGCAGCCCAGATGGGAGTGGAAATCTTTATAGAATCGTTTTTTACAACCTCTGTATCGACATTCAGCGCCCGGACCGTCAGTTCTACCAATCCCAAAAAAATGAGCGGAATCACAATGGTCAGCAAAACCACTTCGCCGGTTTTTTTTAGAGCTTTTTTCAGTATGTTAGAATGCATTTTCGAGCAAATTGAGATTCTTTTCCACCTCTTTTTCCAGGTACTTGGGCAGCCCAAGAATTTTGGTGTCGAGAAAACCGCGTACAATCAGAGAAATAGCCTTATCTTCCGGGATGCCGCGGGCCATGAGGTAATAAATCTCCTCTTCGGCGATTTTCCCTACCGAGGCTTCGTGGGACATATCCACTTCCGGATGGTGGGCTTCGAGAATGGGGATGGCCTGGATGCTGCCGTGCTCGTTCAGAAGCATGCCACTGCATTCCAGATGAGCCTTAACGCCCTTGCGTTTGCCGATCAATTCACCTCTGGCGATGATTGTCCCGCCTCCGGATATAGTCCGGGAAATAACCTCCGCTTTTGAACCGATCCCGTCAAGAACCACGCGGGCGCCAACATCATAGATGGAATCTTGCGGCGCATAGATCAAGGAGTTGAAAATACCGGTGGAGTTTTGCCCTTTCAGCACGCAGGTGGGGTAACTTTGAGTGATCTTCGAACGTTTGATCGAGATATAATTGGAAATAAAGGTTGCTCCCGCCTCCACATCGATGCCGGTTCTGGGGCGTACCTCCACCTCTTTGGACCAGTCGTGGATCATGGTGTAAGAGAGGTAGGAATCCTTCTTGAGATAAATCTCGGTCACGCCGATATGCATCCCCTGATTCACGTAATCGGCAGTGGCGCAGCCGTTGATAATATTGAGAGAGGAATCTTCCTCCATAATGATGAGATTGTGCACCATTTGCTTGAACCGTTCCGCCTTGATAAAAAAACAAGCTTGCAGGGGAAGAACCGCCTTGTGCCCTTTTTTTACCCGGATGAAATAACCCGCCGGCTCCGCTTCGGCCGCGCTCCGCGTGAACTCGTCCTTGTCCTTTTGTACCAATTTCCAGAGATACTGAGCAGCGATATCCGGGTATTTTTTGATAGCTGTGGCAATCGAGATGAGCTCGACGCCCTCCGCCACCTTTTTCGACTCCACAGTCGAGTGGTTGAGCAATGTGAAGGTGGCGCTCCGCTCTTTTTCTTCAACGTCAAAACCGACGTTCAGCAGCTTTTTACGATCCTGTTCATCTATCTGATCTTTAAGCAATCCAGACATTTTCGATACCCCCGTTTTTGGATGTCCTCGAACATTTCCCTGGCGTTCCCGCAGCAGGTGAGCTGCCCGTCCAGCAGCATATAACCGCGGTCGGCGTTCAAGTAATTGAGAATCAAACCCGTATGGGTAATGATGATCCCGGAGTTTCTCCTGTTGGCGCGGGGCGCCTCTTTTTGCAAGAGCCGTTTGAGCGCGTTGCCCAGAATATCGATGTTTTCGATATCGACTCCCGATTCCGGTTCGTCGATCAAGCTGAGCCGCGGATTCTGCAATAACAATTGGAAAATCTCCGACCGTTTCACTTCACCGCCCGAAAAACCCAGGTTGATGTCGCGTTCCAGAAACTGTTCCAGCTTCAGCACTTCCGCGTAATACTTGATTTTATCGCCATTGTCTTTGTAAGAATTGATCAATTCACTCAGACCGTAAAGCTTGATGCCCTTGATGCTGATGGGTTTCTGAAACGACATACCGATCCCCAGCGTCGCCCGCTCAGCAATAGACAATTTGGATAAATCCTCCCCACGGAAGGTCATCTTACCCTTCGTGACCTTGTAGTTCGGGAAACCCATCAAAGTCATAAACAGAGAACTCTTACCCACGCCGTTGGGCCCGAAGAGAATAATGGTTTCCCCTTCGTCAACATCGAGGGTTATGTCCTGTAAAATCGTTTTCCCTTCGACTTCAACTGTTAGATTTTCAATGTTCAATAGCATAATAAGCGCCTCCTTTTAAACCAGGAGAGGTTATAATCAATTTGTTTTTATAACTCGCGTCAAAAAATGATACCACATTATACACCATTTCCCCCATTTTGAAAACCGCTGTCGGGCATAGGAATCAGTACCACTCAGCAATGTGCCGCAGCGGCGCATCCCCCCCATCTCGAACTCTTCTCGACACCTAAATTCAACTTCGATGCCCGCGGGAAGATGCTTCTCTGCCTGTTATTTATAGTATTTTGGCGAGACATCGAGGTTTACTGGAGTTCACAATTCAGTTACAATAGCTGGGTTATGTATGCTACAATTTTGTTGGGATATTTTTTATTGCTGGTGATGCTGGGGATCTCCCGGCGACGTATGAAGCCCGGGATCGATTCATTTTTTTTTGGAGAGAGGAAGCTCGGTTCGTTCTGGATTTTTTTTACTGTAACCGCGTCATGGTTTGGCGCCGCAGCCACCATCGCCACCATCGAGGCGTCTCTCAAAGATGGATTTAGAGCCGCCTGGTTGTTGGGAATTCCAACCGTCGTCACCATCCTGTTGTTCATCGGTTTTAACAAAAAAATCCGACAATCGCGATTCATATCTTTGCCGGACTTCCTGGACCATTATTACGGCAAAACCGTTCGAGCGTCCGCTTCGTTATTGGTTTTTCTCTATATGGCGACTCTCGCTGCGTCGCAATTAGTTGCCTGGGGGTCATTCATCGGCCCCTTCCTGGGACAGGGGTATGAATGGGCGATTGTCATCGGAGCCGCCATCATTATCTTCTATTCTTTCGCCGGAGGTTACTCCGCTGTCGTTCGCACCGACGCGTTGCAATTGATCTTGTTGATGACCGCGATTCTGTTTCTAACACTATTTCAAACAGGGAAGCCAAAAATCCTGCCCGGCGATGTAATGATGCTCACTACGCCGTCTTACCATCTTCTTATGTGCCTTTCATTTGTCCTTGCATGGTTCATCTCTCCCATCATCTGGCAACGGGTGGCCTCCGCGCGATCGACCAGGGCTTCATACCGTGGGTTATGGCTTTCGGTCGTCGTATTCTCTATCCTTTATTTCATCGTGATTCTCATCGGCATCAAGCTTCGTTCCGTATCTTCCTCATCGAGTTTCGCTGTTATCGTCCGCGATTGGTTGCCTGCCACAGGAAGTCTACTGGTATTTATTGGTATTGCCGCGGCCATCATGTCCACCAGCGATTCCGCCATCAATATCGCAGCCCTCACATTAGTCAAAGATGTATTCAATATTGGAGAAGAGAAGCGAATCATCTTTTGGGCGCGTTTTTTTACATTGGTCTCCGGCATTTTGACTCTTGCCATCGCGTTTCAATTTCGTTCTATAATCAAAACCCTGGGATTGGCCTCGGAAATTATGGCCGAAGGATTGTTCGTCCCTGGAATGGCGGCGTTATTGTGGCAAAAAAAATCGCCGAAGGCCGGACTCCTGAGTTTAAGCTTCGGCGGCGGTTTCGCCATGTTGGTTTTCGTCAATTCCCTGACTCCGATTCTTCCGTTACCGGCCTGGCCCTATTCCGTACCCATCGGTCTGTCGTTGTCCACCATCGGCTTCATCTCCGGTTTATGGATAGACAGATCGAAAAAAATCAGTTGAAAACAATCTGAATCCGATTATATTTATTCTAGAGGGATAGAGATGCTAATCAACAAATTGATTCATTTCATCGAAAACCATTCCCAGGAAATTTCCCGGAAGTGGGCGAAAGATATCTTAACCTCCGAATTCACCAAAGGATATCAACGTTTTACCAGGGAGGAGCTGGCGGAGCGTAGCAACGAAGTATACCAGAACCTGGGCAAATGGCTGGACCGGGACATTACCAGCAGCGATATCAAATCATTGTATGAGAATCTGGGGCAGAAGCGGTATAAAGAAAAAATTCCGCTTTACGAAGTCATCCTGGCATTGCATTATACAAAAAAGACTCTCTGGAATTATATTCAGGCCAGCGGCATGATCGCCGATGAAGCCTTCGCCATCCACCAGGCTATGGTGTTGAGCGAACGCATTTACAGCTTCTATGATTTCGCCGCGTTTTACATTTCCAGAGGATATCACAAAGCGGTTTGGAGCAAGATGGTGAAGGACGGCCTGGTGGCCAATGATAAAATATCCGAATATTTCCCCGGCGCCAGCGCCGATGTGGAGATGGGACCGGAGTTTTATTGAGAAATCGAAGATGGCCCTCCAAAACCGCGGTCATTCATCGGCACTCTTATGAATGCGCTAATCGCGAACTCCGCCGCGCTAACCCAAACCTCAGGTTCTCGCCGCCTATTTGTACAGCCGGCCTACCTTTCATTGCAGCGCACAGGAGAACTTAAAAAAGGGGACAGGCGAAACAGGAACCGGATGGAAGCAGGGAAGATCTACATCGGTAGCATCGATGGTTGCATGCGATGCCCGGTTCGGCTGCCGTTGCGGACACATATGCAAAAATTTATAAGCCGGCATATAATCAATCTGTTCCCATTACTTCCCTCATCGCTCCATGCGCGTATCGGACGGACTGTCCTATGTCAGCAACAATAATCAATGCGCCAGCCCCA
>JAHELQ010000421.1 GCA_024644125.1 Candidatus Aminicenantota bacterium
CCAGGAACCCCGGACGATTCGGATCGAGCGCCCCTTCCTACTTGTTTTAAGTAACTCTGTCGAGCCGGGTCTCGAAAAGAAATCGAAGCCCTCATCGCCGATTTAACTCGTAAATGTATGCTCCTCTTGACATTAAAAGCATATTTTTTTGTATCTTCAATAAAAAAGCAAACCACACATCAAGAAATATTGAAATTTTTTTTTCGGTATGCTAGCGTATTATATGTTCAAAATAAATGGAAACACAATATCTAAATTGTTTATGAACTACCAAAAAGATAGTAACTTTTGACATTAGTCGAAGATAAAAAAGGAGCCTAAAATGAAAAAAGTCAAGGTGCATTATTTTCTACTGTTTTCAGTTTGCTGTATTTTTATTCTAGATATGCTATTTGCCCAAGAGTGGGAAAATTATGATCGCGGAAAGGTTCGCGGTTGGATCATTGATCCTGAGACGAAAAAACCTGTCAATCAAGTTTTTAAAATAGAATTTAGCGACGCAGCAAAGCCCGGATATCTTGAACATAAATTTAGAACTGGCGCTATGACAGATGCTTCTGGATATTTTGAAACTTATTTACATCCACTCACTTATTTAATGAAAGCTAGTCCAAGCGGTTTCAGTAATAAATATTGTATCGAACCCCATCCCCAGGAAAATGAAAATTTCAAATTTCTAGTAAATGTTGAAAAGGGGAAAGTTATTGAGATCAAGAAAACAGCTACAATCGGGGGGCGCATTAAGGCAAAAATAATTGATTTAAATGGAAACTGTGTAAATCTTCAGGAAAGATTCAAAGGAATAAAATTAAGTCCAAGAGTCTCGGTTGCCGGTTCATATACGACACTTTCAGGAGTGGTTATAGGGAGTAGGGACGACGATCTACTAGATGGAGAAATGATAACAATTCCGATATTTCCTGACAAGTATACTGCCAGATTGGAAATGATTGGGCTTGGGTACACAGGACTTGAAGTTGAAGACATACAAGTAGAAAAAGGGGATACAACCGTAGTGGAATTCAAAATTGATCCAAATGATAGTACTGGACTCGAGGGAAGGATATTTGATAAAGCTGGAAATATTATAAAGAATAAAAAAATATCGTTATTAAAATACGATCCGTATGAGGGAACGTTTACATGCTATTCAAATGACGACGGTTATTATTGCATTAGGGGATTGCTTCCAGGAAAATATAAAATTCAAATTAACATAAATTGGAATTATTGGAAAAGCAATCTCATAGAAGTAAAAAAGGGAGTGCTTTCAAAAAAAGATATCTACATTGATATTCCTAATTCCAACTAATAGAAAATCCAACCGTAATAGGGAATACTATGAAGATCATTCTTACTATAATTATAATATTACTTTTGAATCTGAATGCAATGGCAAAGATACCGGATATGGATGTTTTTATAGGTAATGTTCGTGTGAAAGTAAAAGATTGTAATGATATATCATGCATTCTGGATTTAAATTCTTCTTCTTTTCTAGATAATCCCGCGTATAGGGATTGGCTAGATGAATGGAAAAAGTCGAATTTTAACAAAGAAGATGCTGAGACAATAATGTCTTTCATCAACGATGTCGCTGCTAGCATCCATGACGATCTAAGTAAGTGTAAGGAGTTTGAAGAAACTTTCAAAGAACAAATTAGCAAAATAGAATATCCTATCCATGTTATATTTGATCTCAACTGGAGTCGATCTCCAGGCACCACTACGGGTGGAGCAATCGGTCTGCATGGTGGATTTATGTACGAAATTATAAAAAAATTGAGGGATAACAAACCACTAAATCCTTATGAGATCGAGACGGGCGGAATAAATCTTTATGTGACCCTTGCCCATGAATATATTCATATTCTTGCTAACGCAATGGGAACAGGTATTGTATCGGAGTGTGTCGCACATTGTCTCACAAAAAAATGTATTGATCCTAACCATAATCTAAAAGAGATGAAATGTGATGATATAAATGACGGCAATATATTAATAAAGTGCCAGGATATTACAGATGCTAAATGGAGAAAATTCCTTGAAATGACTAATGATCCACGTCATGTAACTAAAGAAGGAAATTGCTTTTGTGACATAAAGTGGGATGAGTCTAAGGAATGCGATGAATATTATCGAACTTTTTCAGATGACGCAATATTTTATTATAAGGCCGATCACGCGGACGATAATGTTTCGTTTTCGTCGGGGGGTGCGGCGGGGAATAAATTGGAGGTGATAGAGGATTTTTGTGAAATTGGGGAGCGGGGATTCGCTTCGGTCAGCTACTATCCGTCGGTGATGGTGTATGACAAGTTCTATTATGGGCTGGCGAACCGGATGCTGGATGCGGTTGGGAATGATGACTATACCGAGGACCGGAGGCATGATTATTTTTCCAATGATCATCCGGTGCTGGTGGTTCCCATGGGGGAAATGACCGGCGACCGGGGATCGGAGATTAAGAAGGCGGCGATCGAACGGTATGTGCGCGAAGGCGGGACGATTTTGGTGTTTGCGCAGCAGTATGGGGCGGATGTTGAATCGTTGGTGCCTGTGCCCGAAGGCGAGTCGTTGAAGGCCTTTGGCTGGCGGGAGGATCAGTCTTGTTTGAAAAATTCGTTGTATTTTGAGAATCGACATCCGGTACTGTCTTCGTCTTTGAGCGCGTTGGTGGATGGTGGGGTGGATGGGTATTTTTCGGTGATCCCTTCGTCCTCTACGGTGCTATTGCGGCGGAAAGTCAATAATGAACCGGCGTTGCTCTATTACCCCTACGGCAATGGGACCGTTATTTTGACCTCGCTGTTCACCGATTGGGGATTGGCCCATTCGCAAGCGTCATCGGCGGAACTGAAGTTGGTGAGGGATCTGGTTACCTTTGCCAAAAATCCCCAGCTTCCGCTCTTCTACTTCCAGAGTCTAAATGTAAAAAATACGCCCCAAAATCTTGATATCGATTTTTTCATATGATACCATCAAAAAGTCGCGAAATAATCTCAGTAATACCGCTACTTCATAAAAGTATGGCCAGACATAAAGATCTATTTTCTGTTTGCCGGGCGTCCCTTCAGGGAATAAAAAATTCGATCGCATATATGGCAACCAAATACTATTTTGAACAAATATAAATAAACAAGAATTTTTTATAAATTTAAACTACATATAAGGAAGCATGCGAGGTGTTCAATGAAAAAAACAATTTGTGTTATTTTATTTGGCCTGATTTTTACTCTGTTTTCCCATCTTCTTTTTCCCCTCATAGAGGGACGTATCGAGGGCATCGTCAAAGACAAAGATACTGGAAATATTATAAGTGGTGCACAAGTTGAATTATTTCAGTGGTTTTCTATACGCGGTAACTACACGAGTGAATTAAGAGGGACCACATCTACGGACGAGAAAGGATTTTTTTCGCTCAATGTTAGTAGACCTTGCCAGTACTATTTAAGGATTAACAAAGAAGGCTATATACCCTTTTTGCCGAATTATTATTATGGAAATTTAAAAGAAGAACTTTTCGAGAAGAGAGCCAAAATTTTCCGGTTAGAAGAAGGGCAAATAAAGTTTATCCAATTTGATTTAGAGAAAGGTGGTGCAATTTCAGGCACTCTTCAAGGAAGAAGCGAATCAGGTATCGTTTCAGTCAATTCAGAAATCCTACTTTACAAAATGAGTCTAGATGAGAACTTTTTTGAGAAAGAGTTTTTTTATTACATTGATAAGTCCAGACTAAAAAATGGAAAATTTTTATTTGATGGCTTAGAGCCAGCAGAGGACTATACCCTAATTATTTATTTTGGTAACGGATACCCACGAAAGGTTTTTGAGAAAATATCCATTAAAAAAGGAGTCGTCTATAATTTTGATCAGATATTTGATTTAACTGATATTACTGGAATCCACGGGACAATAACAATAAATGGTATTCCACCCTTGAATGGAATTATAACAATGGAAAAAGAAGAGGATAATATTTTTTCAAATATCTGTCGATATAGCCTTAATGAAAAAGATGGGAATTATAGCTGCAAAGGATTATCCCCAGGGAAATATTTATTAGAAGTAAGTGTGCAAGGGCAAGATGGGATACAATTAGAAAAAACGGTAACTATTGAAATAAAACAAGAAGTGAATATACTTCTTGATTTTCCTTTTGAAACTGGTGATTTATGAAATATAAAGGCACCGCATTACTTTTTACAATCTTAATTTTACTAATGATAAATCCACTTCTTAGCAATGAGGAGGATCTTGATATAATATTGAAAGGCTATAAGGCTATAAAGCGCCATAGATATTATAATGTTACCTTTGTAGTACCTTTGGATGATTTTGATGAACTTAGACAAATTCGAACTCAATATAAAAGTACCGGTAAGGATCTAAACCTATTACCATCTGAAAAAGAAATATTTGATAATTTAGAGAGCAGATTCTCCGAGATGGTAAATCAATATGAACTTTATAAAAGTTTACCCGAAGGTTATAAAGGTAAGGACAATAAGTATGATTGGGAATTGGATAAATTGCCCTCTTGTTTGAAGCAATCACTTGACAATTATATCAATGATTTGAAATGTGGCAAAAGAAAACTGTATATTGTGTGGGGGAGAGATCGTGAAAAATCAAATAATGGGTGGGAAGCAGTAAAAAAACATGACAGATTTTTGAACTTTCGTGGGAGATCAATGGGCTCCAATGATTTTCGCATATTTAACGCCTACCAGGAAAAAGTAATTTACGATAAAACAGAAGTATGGAAAATTGCAAGCTTATTTTTCCATGAATTTGTGCATTGTGTTAGATGGGGTAATCCTTGTCTAAGAATAGATAAAAAAAATGAAGCCTCAACTGAGGATGCAGAAATAAAAGTTTTTGGGCGATATCATTCTTCCCGATATTATGAAAGTATTGGAGAAAATTTAGAAAAAATCGACGACTGTACTTATGATAATGTTTGTATTTGTAAGGAAGGGTGCCCTGGAGATACTTCCTCTAATAATACGAACCGCATGTCAACATCTTCCGATACCTCATCATCAGGATATTGCACTCCCCCGCCGCCC
>JAHELQ010000422.1:0-1213 GCA_024644125.1 Candidatus Aminicenantota bacterium
AAAAAAATTCATGACGCCGGAATACGTTCCGTTACCGTTGCCATGCCCTCGTTAATCGATATTGTCAAGGCTTCCGGCCTGGATTTGGAAATCAAGGGTTCCACCCTGTGTATGGTGGTCAACGGCAATAAAGCCGAAGCATTCAAAAACATGGGCGTGGACAAGATTGTGGCGGATGAATCTTTAAATCGTGATTTTTCCGCTTTGCGAACTATCCGGAATCGTTTCGGCGAAAAGGTCGAATTGATCGCCAACGCCATCTGCCACAAAAACTGCGTGTACCGCATGTTCCACTACAATCAGATGACCGAAGACTCGGTGGCCATTGCCAATCGAAACAGCATCGACTATTATTCGCATCGCTGTTTGCTCCAGAGATACAATGATGTGAGCGATCTCCTGAGGCTCAGCTTCATACGCCCCGAGGATCTCCATCATTACACCGCCATCGGTATCCAGTATTTCAAGTTGCAGGGGCGCCAGGCTGTGTTGAAGGGAGATCCGGTACGGGCGGCGGAGGCGTACATGCGGGGGTCTTATGACGGCGATCTCATGGAATTGCTGGATATGTTCGACCCCACCAGTCAATTCCGGGTGCGTATCGACAACAAAAAACTGGATGGCTTCATCGATCCCTTCATCAAAACTCCGGGTTTTTGCCGCAACGATTGTCCCCAATGCAATTATTGCGCCTCCATGGCGAGCCGGCTCATCGATCGAGAACCGGCGAAGGACGTAATCCAATTGGCCCGGCAATTTTATGAAGAGTACGATGGATTTAACAAAGAGTTGAACTCTATCGGCCAATCATCGACCGGAGACGGCAATCGAGGCGAGATCGACATCGACATCGATTTGTAGGAATGACAATGGATCAAAATATTCACATCACATTGGACATGTACCAGGAGGCGGAGCGCTACTGGCTGGAACAATTGTCCGCCGAACCTATCGATTGCAGACTCGGTTCTTCACTGGGTTCCGTTACCGGTTTCAAAGCCGCATCGTGGATGGGGGAGCTTCCCTCCGGTCTCATTGCGCGACTGGACGCCATTTCTAAGAAGAACTACCTCTCGCTCTATACTGTGTTGACCGCTCTGGTAAAAACCGCATTGTTAAAATGGACCGGGTGCGAAGACATCATCGTGTTCGGGCCCGGATACAACACTGAAGCGCGGGATGACCGGTTCGTCCTGTTCAGGGACAGACTCTC
>JAHELQ010000422.1:1223-5068 GCA_024644125.1 Candidatus Aminicenantota bacterium
TTCGCGATGTGGTGTTGGCTGTAAAAGCCACAGTGGCATCCGGTTATAAAAACCAACATTTCCCCATGCGCCATGTGTTTGACAGGTTGGGCATTCCTGAATCGCCGGCCCTCTTCCGCCACGGCCTGTCCCTGGACAATATCCACCCGCCGGAACAGGAGATCGCCCTTCCTGATGATGTCGATTATGATTGGATTATTCGCTTCAATCATGACGGAGGGCGGTTGACCGCCGGGTTTGACTATAATGGCACACGTTTTACTGCGGGGGATATTCAGAGGTTTTTCGACGGGTTTGTTTATATGTCTCAACAGACGCTGGAAAACACCGCCATCCCGCTCTCCGACATTCAATTGGTTACCCCTGATGAGAAGAAGCTCATTCTTCACTCCTTCAACCGTCAGTCCCCAGGCGTCGCGGAACCGCGAACCATCAACCAGTGGTTCAAAGAGGTCGCCGACAAGTTTTCAGAGCAGGTGATGCTCACATACGAAGAGGATTACAGCCAATTATTGGGAGAGGGACATCTCGAATTTTGCTGCTTCCGGAAGGCGCCGATGGCGGTTTTGCCAAACTCGTTGGAATTCCTCAAGCTCCTGGGACTGAGTGTTGGCGATGCGCGCGATTGCCTGGCGGTACGCACAATGGAGTTCGAGCTTCTGGTTCTCGACAACGCACTTCTAAATCTCCTGGATTGTTTTGACGGCGCCACGAACGTACGCTCGATTGCCGCCGCCATTGGATCGCGGCAAATCGCTGCCCGCCTGTTTCATATAGAGCCGGATCACGAAACATCCTCGCTGAATCTTGAAGATGAACATCTGCTCGTCGAAGGCTCCATCGATGATTTCAAGAAGATTGTACAGAAACTCTACCGGAAGCGGTTGCTCCTGCCGGCGACCGTGGATCGTAACGAACGGAAGATCGAGCTCTCCTTCGAAGCCATCAATCCCTCGCTCACGAGAGTTGATTCTCGAATGGCCCCGGACGGGCAATGTATATCGACTGCTTCTGATACGCTTACGGGCAAGGCCAAATCGGCGGTTCTCTTGTTGGGAGACACCGCCGGTACTGGCACCACAGGGATTCTCTACCTGGCCGCCTATCTAAGGCGACACGGCATCGATGCCTTCTGCCGCTGGAACGACCGATCGGCGAATCGCGAGACATTGAAGGCCGAACTCCTGCGTTTGTTGGAAGAGGTCGATCCCCGGTTGGTGGGTATCAGCATGAAATGGTTCCCCCACATGGCCCGGGTGTTGGAGATGTGCCGCATTGTCAAAGAGTTCGATCCGGCCATCGTTGTAGTGGTGGGAGGCAACACGGCATCCTATTACGCGGAAGAGTGGATCGGATTTGACTGTGTTGATTTTGTCGTTAAAGGAGACGGCGAGCAGCCGCTTCTGGATCTTTGCCTGGGAAGCCAAACTGCCGCCAACATTGTCTGCAAGAATGGAGCGCCTGCCGCGGATGTGCCGGCGACCTACGTGCAGGATGAAAAAAACGGGAGCGGGATTTATCTCTCCCATCTCGATGACATATTCGCGGACCGGTTGGATCCATATCTGGCGGAGAGCTTTTTTATCTACACAGGCAAGGGCTGTCGCATGAATTGTTTTTATTGCGCTGGATGCAGGGAGCAGCAGCAAAACATCTTCAACCGTTCCCGGCCGTTTATGCGCAAACCCGAAGAGGTGGCTCAGGATATGAAAGCTGCGCTACCTTACACCACGATGTTTATGTTCGACTTCGATCTTCCTCCCACAGATCCGCTATCTTATTACCGCCAGGCATGGGAAGGCGTCAATCTGTCCGGGCATTTTTGCCGATTTTTCATGTGGCAATTGCCGGCGCCTGAGTTCATCGATTTATTAGCTCAAACCTTTAATTGCTCTTTTATCACAATCGATATGTGTAGCTTGTCGGAACCTCACCGGCTGAGACTGAGCTCCATGGGAGTAGTCAAGCCTCAAGCTGCGGACGACGATATCATCGATTTCCTCTCGTATTGTGACCGGTATGACAATATCAAGGTGGCCATATCCCACATCCTTGGATTGCCGGAATTTGGAGAGGAGGATATCGCCCGGTCCGCCGGTTTTCTGGATAGGATATTGAACGACATCCGTTGCTTCAACGGCCTCGAATGGGGGCAATTGTACGCCGAGCCCGGAGCGCCCCTGGTGGAACAAGCGGAGAAATTCAACATGATTTCCAGCGCCCGGTCGTTTGAGGATTTTATGAAATACAGCCGTAAAAATCTGGAAGACGCTGCATACCCGGACTCTGGCGACATACACTACCCCTATATTTATCCAAAAGACGAACGCCTGACGTCTCAATTGGTAAGCCTATATCTGGACTTGAACCGGGCCGCCGCGGAGATGGCGCAAGAAAGGCGGAAACAATGGCTCGTGCCGATGGAATTCACTTACGAGGAAATACACCGGCGCAGCGACCGCATTGCCAGCCAATTGCAAGAACGCGGCGTCGGAGTTGATTCTCTGGTGGGCCTCGTGAGCGGCGGCTCAGTTCATCTGGCGGTGGGCATCCTGGCCATCTTGAAATCCGGGGGCGCTTACATTCCGCTGGCGCCAGACCTTCCTCCGGAGAGGATTCGCTTTATATTGCGGGACAGCGATGTATCGGTCGTTTTGCTGGAACCGGGCCGGACTCTGGAAGGGATCAATCACCTGGACATCCTGGATATGGACCGGCTATGGGAACAAGGCGACGGCAAAGAACCCGCCGTCGGCAACGAAGCCTGCGATCTCGCCTATCTGATCTTCACATCCGGCACCACAGGCCAACCCAAAGGAACCCTGGCGCAACACGGGGGATTGGTCAACTACGCCCGCTGGCGGATACACAATTACCATATCACACCGGAAGATGTGACTCTGCAACCGTTGTCGTATAGCTTCGACGGTTTTTGCTCCAATTTTTATTCGGCAATTTTATCGGGCGGAACCTTGATTTTGGTCCCGGATCACAACCGCAAGGATTTTGACTATCTGCGCAAACTGATTCGTCGCTATGCCGTCACCAATGTCAGCCTGGTGCCGGGAATGTACCGCGCGTTGATTGAAGGCGAACGGCCCGGCGATCTAGATAGTCTGCGTTTTGTCGTGTTGGCGGGGGAGAAGAGTCCCTCGTCGTTGGTGATGGCGAGCAGGCATCGGTTTCCCCATATTTCCGTTTACAATGAATATGGACCCACCGAAGCCACAGTCACCGCCGCTTGCAATATGACTTTGGGGGAGGACACGTCGTTGGCGGGTCGTCCATTGGAGAACACACGCGTTTATATAATGGATTCCTGCCTGCAATTAATGCCTGCGGAAGTGCCGGGGGAATTGTGCATCGCCGGAACCGGCGTTGCCCGCGGCTATCTGAACCGCCCCGAGCTGACAGCGGAAAAATTTGTGGAAGACCCGTTCGATTCCGGCAATCGTCTTTACCGTACCGGCGATCTGGCGTGCTTTACAGCGACTGGCGATCTCCGATTCCTGGGACGCAAGGAATTGCGGCGGCAGGTGAAAATTCGCGGTTTTCGCGTGGAGCTGGGGGAGATCGAAGCCGCCCTCGCTGGATATCCCGGGGTGAATGAAGCGGTGGCGGCTCCCTGGGAGTCGGAGAGCGAAGAATCGTTCGTGTGCGTCTATGTGGCAACCGGGAAGCGGGATGATGAGTGTGATACAGAAGAGCTCATGGATTTCTTACTACAGCGGCTTCCGGATTATATGGTTCCCTCTCACATCGTGGCGTTGGAAAATATGCCACTCAACCGGCATGGGAAAATCGATCATAGCCAGTTGCCCGATCCCCGGTTGCGCCGGCAGCAG
>JAHELQ010000423.1 GCA_024644125.1 Candidatus Aminicenantota bacterium
TTCAGGTAAATAGATATAGCGACCGGGCAGTCCAACTGACCAGCGACCTGACATTCGTGTTGTCGCTTACCGAGAGAAATCCTGGAATCGTTTGGTGCGGAACCCGGAACGGTTTGGCGCAAATGAGATTCGAAGGGAATCGCTTTCTCGGAGCGCAACGAATCGAAGCGATCGATATACCGGTTCGTTCGATTGTTGAAGATCACGACGGCTCATTGTGGCTGGTGACGTATGATTGGCAGGTCATCCGGCTGGAAATAAAAAAAGGGCAATTGCCCGGCAATATCGAAACCTTCTCATCGGAGCAAGGTCTACCCAAAGGGGAAATTTTTCCCGCCAGGGCCGGAGGCCATGTGGCGTTCGCCACTCCGAAGGGATTGTTCCGCTTTGATGAACGTAGCCATTCTTTCATACCGGACCAAATGCTGGGATCCGAATTTGCCGGTGGAGAAAGCGGCAAGCCGGTGTTCCGGTTTGTAGAAGACCACCGGATGCAAATCTGGTTCCATTCGGAATCCATCAATTACCGCGCGATTCCCGGTTCCGGCAACAACTATACCGTCGATTCGACGCCTTTTCGAAGAATATCCTTAATTCAAGGCAATACCGCCTATCCGGATCCATCCGGCGATAATGTCTTTTTCGGCAACATCGAGGGGCTCATCCGTTACGATGCAAGGCTCGATAATAATGATGACCAAATTCCCGACCCTCTCATCCGCACCATCACCGCCGGAAGCGGAACGGCCTACGAAGGCTTCGAAAGAAACATCCTCGCGCGATCCCTGGACAAGCAGCCCCGCTTCGAGTACGAAGACCGCAACCTTCAATTCGAATTCGCGCTGCCGTCATTTGCCGGGGAAGACAAAAATCTCTACCGCAGCATTCTCGAAGGCTACGATAAAACCTGGTCAAGTTGGGAGGATAAAACCGCCAGAAACTACACCAATCTCAACCCCGGTATCTACACCTTCCGCGTGCAGGCGCAGAACGTCTTCGGCGCAACCAGCGACGAATCCAGCTTCCGCTTCAGAGTGTTGCCGCCATTCTACCTCACCTGGTGGGCGCTGACTCTCAATGCCCTGGCATTTTTAGCCCTATTGTTCTTGATTGTCCGCTGGCGCTCCAACAAATTGGTGCAGGAGAAGTCGAAGCTCGAGCGGGTGGTCAAAGAACGGACCCTCGAGATCAACCGAAAGAGCCTTCAATTGGAGGAAAAAACTGTCGAATTGCAGGACAAATCGGAGAAACTTCAAGAGATGGACCGCATCAAATCCCGTTTTTTCGCCAATATCTCCCACGAATTCCGCACCCCATTGACCTTGATCATGAGCCCCCTGGAGCAATTGAGTTCGGACAACGACGCCAATTTTACTAAAGAAACGGTGGCAGTTATGCTGCGCAATTCCCAGCGCCTCCTCACCTCCATCAACCAATTATTGGACCTCTCGCGTTTTGACAGCGGGCAAATGAAACTCCAGGCGTCAAAGCAAGACCTCATCCCCTTCATCGAAAACGCCGTGGATTCGTTTCAATTCCTGGCCAAGAAGAAAAAAATCACCCTCGAATTTTCTCACTCGGAGCGTTGGCTGCAAATCTACTTCGATATCCGCAAAATGGAGGACGTTCTCTACAATCTTCTGGTAAACGCCGTCAAATTCACTCCTGCCGGCGGGAAAATAACAGTCGCCGTTGCCAACGAAGCGAAGAACCATTCGTCGCACCGGGCATTTGTCCGACTTTCGATCCGGGATACCGGTAGCGGAATTCCCAAAGAACAATTGCAACATATCTTCGATCGTTTTTTCCAGGCGGACAATATTCCCGACAGCGCGTACAAAGGCACAGGAATCGGCCTCGCCCTTGCTCGTGAGATTGTCCATCTCCACCATGGCGTCATCGATGTTCACAGCCGGGAAGGCAAGGGGACCGAATTTGTCGTAAAGCTCCCAATGGGCAACCGCCATCTCAAACCCGAAGAGACCGTCGAATCGCCTGCTCCCTCTCCTTCAACCAGAGCACGCGAGATCGAGCTCATGTTCGATCAACCTACAAGCGCCGCCGACCGTGATGTTGACATGCCAGAAGAGATCGATTCTGACTCCGGCCAAGAAAAAACAGTCGTACTGGTAGTAGAGGACCATGACGACGTGAGGAATTATATCCGCAAGTCCCTGGAGCCTCAATACACAGTAGTGGAAGCTGTAAACGGGAAGGAGGGAATCGCCAAAGCCCGCGACCTGATCCCGGATCTCATCGTCAGTGATGTCATGATGCCCAAACTCGACGGCTACAAGCTCTGCGACGCCTTGAAAAAAGACATCGCCACCAGTCACATCCCCATCATCCTCCTCACCGCCAAAGCCTCCGAAGAAAACATGCTCCAGGGCCTTGAAACCGGAGCCGACGATTACATCACCAAACCCTTCAACACCCAGATGCTCCTGGCCCGCATCAAAAACCTCATCGAACTGCGCCGCCAACTGCAACTAAAAATCCAACGGCAGAAAACACTCCTCCCCTCGGAAATCACCGTCACCTCCACCGACGAGACCTTCCTCAAAGAATTCCAGCAAACCATCGAAGACAACCTCGCCGAACCGGACTTCGGTCCCGACGAACTCAGTAAAAAACTCCTGATGGGCAGATCCACCCTCTTCAAAAAAATCAAAGCCCTCACCGGCGAAACCCCCAACCAATTCATCCAGTCCTACCGCCTCGAACGGGCCGCCCAACTGCTCAAACAAAACTTCGGCAACGTAACCGAAGTCGCCTTCGCCGTCGGTTTCACCAGCCCCGCCTACTTCGCCAAATGCTTCAAAGACAAATTCCACCAATCCCCCACCACCTACCAATCCACCGAATCCCAACCAACCTAAAAAAAAATAACCCCCACTAATTTTTTTAGCCCCCAAAACCAACACCCAACAACCCTCTCCACCCCATAGACTATATCTATAGATTTCGAGACTATATTGATAGATGAAAATTTCTGCCCACACTACAATTGAAGCGAAAGGAACGTAGTAAGGAGGAAGAGGATGTTAAAAAAATATTTATTTCTATTGTTGTGCGTCCTGATGGTATCGGGGATTTTTTTTCAATCCGGTTGCCTTTCTGGAAATCAGGATAAATTCACAAAATTTAAATCCTATGTTATTGGAGAAAACATCGAAGTGAATCTCGGCTTTTCTGATAATATGGAAGCGGAATTATCCGATAGGGAACTGAAAGACCAGGCAAAAGATTGGTTGTTGCTTGGGCTTCTTTACAATAGTGGGTTAACGATTGAAGAGATCAACGACATTACATTCGATTTACCCACAGTCAGATATGGATATATGGAGCCTGTTGCAAATTTTGAATATGGAGCGACCCGTTCACGCTACATTGGCAATGGAGCAATTGTCGCCTTAATTCCCGAATGCACCGGAAAGGAACGTATCGACTATCTAGCTCATATTGCCGACGAACACCGGAAAAACCTGGACGAAATTCCTCAAAAGATGTATGTTTTCCAGTACAAGCTCGATCTGGACGACTATTTTTCGCTGGTAACCCGGTTGGATGACCAGGATGCGCGGTTGCTATTTACTCCTAAATATGGGTACTATGAGACGCAAATCAGGTCCCTGGACGACTTGAAAAAATTGATGTCCCAAATCGACGATCTCACCTACGCCCAATTGAAAGATTCCAATCAGCTCATCCTTGGGGGCAGGAAAATACAGAGTAGAAAGTATGGAACGATTACGATCGAGGATGTCGCCACCATCTGGCAAGCAGAAGTGAAGCTGGAACAGAAATGGAAAGAATTTAGAGGAGAGCTGGCGAAGCTTTATCGATTGATCCCTGAACAGAAACGAAAGGAATTCGAAGAGAAGATTCCATTACTTGCTGAAAAACGAGGCCTAAAGCAAAGCATTGGATTCTCTCTGGATCAGGTTTTTGATTACGACAATATTATTTGTCTGATAGAGGGGAGATGGGATTCTTATGCAAAAAGAGTGATGACTCTTTGTCCCGGATACTTTCAAAATGAGGATCTAAGCAATGTCTCCTGGCAAAAGGTAGAAAGAGAGAAAGCCACACTTCTTTTTGAGGGCTTACTTCTGAGTAATGGCTTCGACCCTAAAGATGTTGTCAAGAGATTGAAAGATAAAGACGAGAGTGTATTGTATGAGCTTTTAGCCAAAGTTAAATCAGTGAACCCGGAAATGGCTTCATTTCTGCTTTCTTTATTTAAGTTAAGCCGATACCAAAGGGCAAGGTATGATGGGAGGTTGAGGGGGACTGAGGTTGGGATGCATTTGTTTTATACCGACCTTTTGGCAAAATTGTGGACTATGAATTTTAATTTTTCCACACCTAAGAAAAGTATCCCTTACTTTATCAACCATACTGAAGCGGATGTTCCCAAAGTATTTGAAGAAGAGGCCAGATGTCTCTGTTCTGTTCGTTTGTGGTTTGGCCCAAACGAAGATGAAATTCAATTGTCGGAGGATAAAGAAAAAATATTGTTCTCCAGAAATATTTCTGAAATATTTGCGAAATCACCGGACGATTATTCATATCGAAAAGAATTTGAAGTCGCGGCTATTTGGAAGAGATCTCTGAATTGGTGGAACACTCATTATGAAGAGGTGGCGCAATTTGAGCCGGAGTATGAAAGGTTAAATCAGATTTTAAAATGGAGTACCGTCGCCAGTTGGCTACATTTAAGACAAAGAGATCATTTGCTGAATTTCCTCCGTGGTTATACGGTTCGTAGAGAGTTTTGGTTTTCTGATTGGGCAAAAAACAAAAAAGGACTAAAGTATAACGAATGGGGAAAAATTAATTTTTTCCCAAAAAATTTCAATGGGCATAGAACCGAGACTATGCCGCTTCTCTTTTCCCCAACCTTTGAACGATGGGGACAGATGAAAAATATTTATGGCGGAGTTTCGACATTAAGTAAAAATCGAATAAATGAATTGCCGGGACTTTCAAAAAATTTAAAAGAAGTGTTGAGGCGGCCTGGACTAAAGAGAAAACCCATTGTGGGGGAGCCGGGAGGGAAAAT
>JAHELQ010000424.1 GCA_024644125.1 Candidatus Aminicenantota bacterium
CGGCCACAGAATTGAAGCTGCCCGTCTTCAACATGCGCCCTCACAATCTTGCGCAATATAGTAGCATTTAGGCTGCCAGGGGAGTGGCGGTGAAGGCTCTCTAATTAATGTGTCAACGGAAGCGGAGGATGCGGAAGATTGTGGTAATGTGTAGAACTGTGTCGTAGTGCGATGTGTGTGGTAAAAATAATGACATTATCCCGGAGGTTTTATCACACCGGAACAAAATGATTTTTGATAAAAATGTAGAATTTTATATGAATGGAAGTGCTGAATTATTGATTTTATCTATAAACGATTAAACCCTGTTTATAGACGATCGCCCGGCCGCCGGTTCTGCGCAGTCAGAAAAACCGGGATCCGCGGCATCCAATCCAACATCTGAAAAACGACCGCGGTCAGGAGTCCTTCGGCCAAAATCGCCCGTGCTGGGTTGACGATGTTCATTACGCCGCCAGGAAGAAATAAATTCAGACATTTCCACGCCGCGGCCACCATCGCCGTCATCATCGCCGCTGACGCACGTCCGCTTCCCTTCGCCGCCGCGACCATAAAAAATATCCCCGCCGGCAGCAAAATCGTTCCCGCCAATCCCGGTACATGGGCCCGGTGCAGCAGATATCCCAGAGTCGATTCCACCGCTCCCCACAGGGAGCCGAATATCAGCGCCGTAGCGACACTGTCGTAGCGATTCGTTCTCGTTGTCGTCATCATGGTCTCTTGTCGTCCTCAGGGTCCATTATAGCCCGTGGCGATTTTTTGTGCAATAAAAAATTCAAATCCTTTACAATCTGTTTTCGAGGCGACGTTACATCCATTTCCCGGTAAAACTCGATCCGGTCCAATAGATCTCCAACTACTGCCGCTGCCGCCGCAAACCAGACAACGAAACGCCCTCGATCCGCCGCCGCGATCAGCATCGCCGTAGGTAAGATCAGCCCCACCGCTACCCGTGGCCAGGGAAGGATATGATATCTTCGCCTCACGTAGAGGAAAAGCTTCAGCAACGCTACCGCCGCTGCAACCGCAGGAATCCCGGTCAAAATCGCAGCCAGGTAACTGCCGTTGAGAACCGTCCTGCCGCTATGAAACACCGGCCTGTCCTCCGTTTCCGTCACCCGGTAGATCAGATCGATGGAGATCAGACTCAAGAGTCCTAATATATTGACGGCGATCCCTATCATCCGCTTCCCCGGGAAGAAGGCGATAGACAATACGCCCAGTCCCAAAAACAGCGAGAAGAACAAAATTTCGCGGCTAAGCCACGACCGCCGCACATGAAACACCGCCCGGAAGGCCCGTCTCTTTTGCCCCAGATGAACGAATGTGACTCCCATGGCGATTGCCCCCAAACCGCCGAATAGCGCCGGGTGGAGCTCCAGCTTCCCCAGCGAAAACGCGAAAAACAACGCAGACATGAAGGCCGCGATAGTGGTGAACAATAGAAGCGCCCACTCGCTTCGCAATGTGATCTTCCTGGCTGGACGGTGATTGGTGGACTCGAATACCGCATCGAGCGCTTCATCGCTTGCAAGAGCCGTCGCTTCCGGCAGGTGGCGCTCGCCCCGCGGCGAAACAAACGCGATGGCCGGTTCGAGGGGCGTCGGCATGAAGCCGGGGATCCGCATGCGGTCATCTATTTTGCCTTCTACCCGCTCTTCAAACCGCAACGCGTCCACAGGGCACGCCGTCACGCACGCCGGCTCCAATCCCTGCACGATCCGCTCTCGACAAAAGGTGCATTTCTCCACAACGCCGCTCTCGGCATTGTATTTCGGCGCGTCATAGGGACAGGCCCAGGTGCAATATTTACAGCCGATGCAGAGTTGCTTGAAATGGATCACCGCTCCGGTCTCCGGGTCTTTCTTGTATGCCATGGCCGGGCAATTCTTCAAACACGCCGGTTCCGCGCAATGATTGCAGGAGAGTGAGAGGTTGAAGAGCGGAAGCTTCGGATGCCGCATAGGATTGAAGGTCAGGATATCCCGCCAATTGGGGCCCGGATTGTTGCCTGCCACAGGCACTTTATCGTTTTCCATGGCGCAGGCGATAACGCACGCGCCGCAACCGGTGCAGCGGTTCAAGTCCATGAGGAAGCCGTAACTCATCGGAGGCCCTCCTTCATTTTCACCACCTCCACCATGTTGTCATGAAACGCCGCCCCATAACCCATATCCGTCTCCCGCGCCGCCGACAACAGGTTCGCCGCCCCGCCGTCGCCGATCCACCAACCATTGGTCACCACGACACAGCCTCGCTTCAAACTCAAATCCAGGCACGCCTTCATCTCGAGCTCGCCTCGGTCGTTGAACACCAGTACGAAGTCTCCATCGCCGATCCCCCGCTTCAACGCGTCCTCCGCCCCGATGTGCAGGCGCGGCTCGCGGCTGAATTGGCGAATCAACCGCAGATTGTTGAATTGCGAATGGATCCGGTCTTTGGTGTTTGGCGTCATAAAATACAGGGGATAACGCCCTAGCAAAGATTCATCCGGTTCCCGGAACGAAGGTAGGGGATCGAGCCCCCACCGGCCTGCCGCCTCCTCCGAGAAGAGTTCGATCTTCCCTGAGGGAGTGGGGAAGACGAGGCTCTCGAACGCCACTTCTTCGGTTCCCGGCGCCATCACCGGTCCCTCCGCCAACCGTTCCAGCGACAACTCCGGGAACGGCCGCAATTTGTCCCGCAAATACAATTCCACCCCCGCGTCACCCGGCTCGGGAATCTTCCCCTTCAGTAGCTCCGGCTCGATTCCCAACCGCGACGCCAACTCGTAATATATATCGCTTTCCGGCTTCACCTCGCCCGGCGGCCGGATGACCTTTTGCTTCAATTGGATGTACGGATGCCAATACGCGCCAATCACATCCGTTTGCTCGAACATCGACTTGGCCGGAAGCACGAGATCCGCTTCCCGCGCCGTGTCGGTCATGAATTGCTCCACCACCACCCGGAAGTCCAGACTCCTGAAGGCCTGAATCACCGAATGGGTCTCGGGGTTTTGCGGAATCGGATTGCCCCGCTCAACCCACGCCATCTTGAGGGGCGGCTCCTGTTGCGCCATCATGTCCGGCCCCAGACGGGCCATGGAGATGGAAATTCTCGCTATGCCGTCGTTTTCCTTAGGCGGGAAAAACGCCACCGGATCTTTTACAAGGTCGAAGACTGCACTCTGCAAATTGGCGTAAATCCAGCCGGCGCCCGGTTTGCCGATATTGCCCGTGATCACCGGCAGCGCGATGAGAGCCCGCATCGTCTGGCCGCTATTGGTGTAACGCTGCATGCCGAACCCGGCGCACACACTCATCGGCTTGACCCGCCCCATCAGCTCAGCCAACCGGAGAATCGCCTTTTGCGGCACATCGGTGATCGCCGACACCCTATCGAGAGTATAATCCAGCAGCAACTCCTCAAACCGCGAAAATCCCTTCACATGCCGGGCGATGAAATCTTCGTCGATCCAGCCTTGCTCCACCAGGACATGAGCCAATCCCAACGCCAGCGCGCCGTCCGTCCCCGGCCGCGGCTGAAGCAACAACTCCGCCCGTTCGGCCGAAAGCGTCCGCCGCGGATCCACCACCACCAACCGCGCTCCGCTCTCCGAGGCCCGGTCGATGGCCAGCATTTGTTGTATATTGGTTTCTGCAGGATTTTTCCCCCATAGTACGATCAATCGCGCGTTCTCCAGATCCCAGGGCGCGTTGTGCTTGTTGTCCCCCAGCGTCAGTCGCGTCGCCTCCAGTCCCGCCGGCCAGCACAAATCGCCATAAGTCCCGGTATACCCGCCGTACAAGCGCCAGAAATTCGCCCCCACCGCGTTGAGCAAACCCTTCGTGCCGCTGGCCTGATAATACATCACGCTCTGCGGTCCAAACCGCTCCCGCAGATCCGTCAACTTCCCGGCGATTTCATCCAGAGCTTCGTCCCACGACACCCGGGCGAAGCATCCATCGGCCCGCCGCCGCAACGGATGAAGAATCCGCTCCTCCGAGTGCACCCTCTCCACATAACTCAATCCCTTGAGACAGGGGCCAGCCGGCGTCGCCTTGTTCAACGGTAAAATCTCCACTTTCGTGATCCGTTGACCCTCGACCTCCACCTTCAAGCTGCACGTACTGTAACAATTCCGCGGACAAGCCGTTACATAAGTCGCCATACCCCGATCCTATCACACTCCCCCCCCAATTGCAATCACCGACCCCCTTGCCCTTCCTTGCCCTTGCCTCTTACCCTTGCCTGTCCCCTTTTTATGATTTACCTGGGAAAGAGTATCCGGTGATTCATCTGGACTTCCTGGGCTTGAAATACGACACGCCACAGGAATTGATCGAAACCCTCGATTACATGATCGACCAGAGCGCCCACTCCTACGGAATCAAATTGAAAGAGAGCGGCTACGACAAACGCTTCAGAGAACTGATCCGTATCCTTTCCAGCCGGGAGAAAGTGGTCGTCCTGGTGGACGAGTACGACAAACCCATCATCAACCATATCGAGAACCCGGAAATCGCCAAACAAAACCGCAACATTCTGCGCACCTTCTACGAAGCCATCAAAGGGGCCGACGAATACATCCGCTTCGTGTTCATCACCGGAGAAGGGATAGGGGACAGGCGGATGATGTGGATTAAATAGCGGGCTAAATATTTTTGCATAATTGTTAACAACGGCCGCCGAACCGGGCTTCGTTCAACTACATATTCCGGCAGATTATCATCAAATTTGAAGATTTATCTCTAGCATCGCTACCCGAAGTCCCCATCGAAGCCTCGATCGACGCTTCTTACCGAAGATGAGGTAGATCGATCCCTTCCATCTTCGCTTCCTTCAACCGGGCAATGGATGCTGGCATCGAAGCTTTGATGCTAGCGATCCTTCATTCTCGCTCCTGATGTCTGGGATTTGAATTCAGGAGCCAGATCTCGGGCTTCTTTGAATTAGGTCTGCAACTTGCGGATCGAGAAGAGGCGATCGCCGATGCAGGTGGGGTAGACGTTGCGGTCTTTTTTGTGGATGACTGTATCGCCGAAGGTGGCGTAGGCCTTGAGCAGGAAGTCTTTTGAGC
>JAHELQ010000037.1 GCA_024644125.1 Candidatus Aminicenantota bacterium
GTAGGAATGCGATGTCACTCCTACAAACACACCCACCTCTCCGCCGGCGGCGAAGGTCCCCATGGATTCACGCTCCAACGATTTTTTCGAATATCCGGCATCCTCAAACGTTTCCCAAACCGTTTCCAGGAACAAACGTTCCTGCGGATCCATCAATTCAGCTTCTTTAGGCGAGATATTAAAAAATATCGGATCGAACATAGCGACATCATCGATAAAACCACCCCATTTGCAATATATCTTACCCTCTTTTGCCTTTTCCGGATCGGGGTCGTAATAGGCCTGCCCATCCCACCGTTCAGCCGGAATTTCAGTAACGCAGTCGCGGCCGGCGATGAGATTTTGCCAGAATTCCCGCAAAGAACCACTCCCGGGATATCGCCCGCCAAGGCCGATGATCGCGACCTCAAAATGGCCGTGATGACCGACGGCAGGCAACCGCCTGGAATTGTTTCCCAAAAAGAATGATTTTAATTCCGGCCATTCACCCGCCGGTGCCGCAATATTTTCGCCAGGCGCGGCGGGAACCTGGAGGTCGAAAAACTCTTCCAACCGGGAGCGGAAGTTTTTTATAAAATATTCGGTCAACGTTTTAATAGTTCGGCATTCAAATAAGAGCGTCCTGGAGAGTTTGCCAAAATCTCTTTCCATTCGCCCGTTGAACTGGTTTACGATAATGGAATCGATTCCATAGGTTTCAAAACTTTCGAGCACATCGATTCGTTCCGCCGGTATTCTGGTTTCTTCCGATATGACACGTTTTAAATACTTTTCCGTCAATAGGACAAGTTTCTCAGAAGGGGGGGCGCTGGTAATTACTTCCGGTCTTGAAGGACGGGAAACAGCGGTTCTCCCGGCTTTCCGCTCCAGAAACCGTTTGAATTTCGCTGAATTCGCATACACAGCGACACAATGGGGTAAGTTGGAACGATACGCTTCTTCAAGCGAAGCCGATCCGCACTCGCCGGGCATTGCCACAATCCCGATACTCTCATTCAATCGAGCCAATTCATCCCGGGATATGCGCATACCGCCATCCCCCCACAACGACCAACCGATCGACAGACAGGGGCTGCCGGTTGATTGGGCGAAACAATCCATAAACGCGTTGGCGTAGGCATAGTCGCTTTGCCCGGCGTTCCCGGTTGTACCTGCGATAGAGGAGCAAAGAATCAAAAAATCCAGAGCCTCCTCTTTTAATACGTCATACAAATAGAGCGTCCCCTTCACCTTGGGCGCCAGGACCGCGGCCATCTGGTGAAAACCTTTGTTTACGAGTAACGAATCGAAGGTTACGCCGGCGCAATGAAATACGCCGTCAATCCGGCCGAATCTTTCCTTAACCGAGGCTACGAGAGTACGAACTCCCTTTTTTTCTGTAATATCGCTTTGTATATACAGAACCTCGCCGCCGTTTTGCCTGAGCAGTTCAATCGCTTTCCCGGTTTTTTCATCCGCGGCCCTGCGGCCGGTGAGCGCCAGTCGGACCGTTTTTTCCCTTGAAACCAGGTATTGGGAAAAATGAACGCCCAATGCGCCGGATCCTCCGGTCACCAGATAGACTCCCCCATCTTTCACCGGCAAAGCCTCCAGCGTCGAAAGGGTTGGCGAATACTCCCGTAGACGTTTAACCATTCTACGTCCTTGTTCCAGGCGAACCTCAAAATCAATCGCGCCATTTCTCGCAAATTCATCGAGAATAGCCGCCGCATAATCCAGGCAATGTCCATTACGTAATTCGACGCATTGATAAACAAACAAGGGATTCTCCCGGAAAAGCGACCTAACAAACGCATGAACCGCCTCATGTTGAGGCGCTGTATAGCCGCCTTTCGAAGAATGAATGAACAAGAGCTCGAGTCCATTGCCGGATGCTTGATTTATATACGCCTTTGTCAAATGAAACAGGGAATAGATTCCTCTATCGAGGCAACACTCCAGTTCCTGGGTTGGGTACGAGCCGTCGTCGCCAGCCCACGAGTGAATGATCCGTGTCGGCAACCGACGCCCGGCAGAGAGATTTCCGAGTAATTCCAGATAATGATCCGGCTTTTGAATATCTATCTCGAAGATATTGCCCTCTATCTCCCGAAACTCACCACCCGGCCTCACCAGAACGACCCGCTCTTCACCCAGCCGGGATCGCAACCAATTGAACAAGGAATGATCGCTATCCAAAACCGCGTATATATGGCCATCGGATATCCCGGCCTCCGATGATTTTTCGTTGACCGGCTCAGTGGTATCCCAATAAGGATAATAGTAAAGCAACGACGCATCATGATCACACTTTTTTTCAGGCTCCGATTGCATTATTATGTCAGGTAGCGACGTAGTGTGAACCAGAGGCTCGACAGGATCAGAAGGACCAAGCCAATCCAATGGATTACTGCCCAATCGCAATTTGTTTTTTTTCATGGCTAGACGATCCTTCTTTCAACAATTTCCTGGCAAAGATTGAAATAATCGAGGGCCCCCGGGCTCTCCGGGCGGTAGGAATAAATATCCTGCCCGAAACTCGGGGCCTCGGCCAGAGCGACATTTTTGCGGATAAAGGTATTGAACAGCTTTTGCTGAAAATAACCGCGCACACTCTCCACCACTTCCCGCTGAAGATTTTGTCGCGAATCGAAAAGGGTGACGACAACACCTGCGATTTCAAGGTTGGAATTAAAACGCTTTTTAACCAATTCAACCGTTTGCACCAGATACTTCACCCCCTCCAACGGCAAATATTCCGCTTGAATCGGAACAATGACCTCATCAGCCGCTATCAGAGCATTCCAGGTGAGCAAGCCCAGCGTGGGCGCGCAATCCAAAATAATGCAATCATACTGTTCTTTTGCCGGCTGGATCGCTTCCTTCAATAAAAATTCGCGACCGGGAGTGGACGACAATTCGCTCTCCGCCCCGGACAGCGCGATGGAAGAGGGCACAATCTCGATGCCGTCCCGGATTGCGACGGAATCCAACAATTCCGCCCTGCCGCCAAGAACATCAAAGATAGTTCTGGCGAAGGTTTGATTTTTAAATCCCGAGGCGGAGGTCAAATTGGCCTGGGGATCCATATCTATCATAAGAATTTTTTTTCCTGAATTACTCAACCCGACGCCCACATTCAGAGCAGTTGTGGTTTTTCCAACGCCGCCCTTTTGATTGGTTATTGCGATTACTTTTCCCATTGATAACCTCTCTCCGATAATTTGATCTATTTATTGAAGAACCGGCGTTTGTCGCCGCACACGCGCATCGTCCGGCCGCATCGCTAGATTCTTCACAAACACGATAATTTCATCTTTTTCCGAGAATACCGCGATATCATAAAAACCCGGACCAAAACCGGAATGTCCGCCGTTCTTGTATGTTAGCCTCATACTTACATTTCCAGCAGGAACGCCCTTAAATTGCATTTTTTCAAGAGATAGCGGATAGAGCGGGGCGATATTCCCGTTGTCACGACTGTGTTCCGCAAGAATCGTCATTACGCTCGCGATCCCTTTCAGCAGATCGCCTCCCGATAAACAATCGGTCTGATCTTTCGGCCTATCCATCGGGAAAAAAAATCTGGCAAAGGCTTCAGTCCCGTTCCGCCGGATTTCTTTCAAGAATGCGCCGTTTTCCCCTGATTGAAGATGTTTACCTTCGGACAAAAGAATGTTTTTCGACACTGGAGATGCCGTAAGCGGGAGTTTTGAATCATCGCCGTCGTCACCGAACACGAGATGCCCCTGGACAAAAACCACACAATGTTCAGCCTGCTGACCGTTATTCACCTCAAAATCCATGCCGTCCGTCGTCAGTTGGAGATCGACGAAAAATTCCGGTAGGGAATCGGACCGGAATACCGGCCGCCCCCAGGACACGTTCTCGATTTGCCTTACCGGCGAGCCATAGGATAACCCGCCCGCCGCCCGCGCCGCTTCAAGAAAAAACAAGCCAGGTACATGCTTTTTTCCACCCCTATTGACATAACATGACGAATCGATATTCAGCCTTCCGGTCACTCCATTTTCATAAAGATTTCCCGAAAGATGTTCGATCAAAGGCAAAGACCGCGGTATGTCACGGGGAACCGCCCGCCAATACCGTTCGCGGGCGAACGGATAAGCAGGCATGGAAATCCTCTTAAAATCGGTCCGCTTGAAAAAAAATTTCCAATCGGGAGAAAACCCCCTCATATACAAATCAGCCAATTCCACCAACTTCGCTTTATATATATCCCTATCCCCCTCTGAAAACTCCCAATCCGCCAATTCCCGCACAAGATGCTCTCCTTGCGGACCGGAGGTGGTCTTGCAGGAAAAAAACCCTTCGGCTATTTTTTTCTCCAATTGCCGGCCAAGATCAGGAATATCTTGAATGACACAAGCGAACCGGTAAGGGAAATGGGCCCGCCCCGCCAATAAGGTGAAGCTGGTGTCGCCCGCCGAATGCTCTGCCCCTCTGCCCCGGATCCAGGCCAACAGATCGCAGGCTCTGGTTTCGAGCGCTTCGGAGGTTTTGGCGGAAATGGCGATCAGATAGCAACGCTCCTCCCGTAGCGCAGCCGGACCCGCCGTTGCCGGAAACTCTTCCAGGACAATGTGAGCGTTGGTCCCGCTAAATCCAAACGAAGACACCGCAGCGATCCTGGAACTCCCCGGCTCCAAAGCCCACTCTTGAAACGTTGTATTGACATAAAAAGGGCTTTCGTCAAAATCAAAGTGTTCGTTGGGAGATTGATAATGAAGCGTCGGAACCAGTTGTCGGTGAGAAAGACACAACAAGACCTTGATGAAGCCCGCGATTCCCGCCGCAGCTAGACTGTGCCCGATATTGGACTTCACCGACCCGATGGCGCAGAATCGTTTTTTCTCAGTGTACCGCCCGAACGCTTGATTCAAGGCTTCAAGCTCGATTGGATCGCCCAGCTTTGTCCCGGTGCCATGGGCTTCGATGTAACCGATATGTTCAGGGCGAATTCCAAACCGGTCATAGGTCGAGGTTTCCAGCCGCACTTGCGATTCCATACTGGGGGCCGTGATACCGTTGGTCTGGCCATCCTGGTTAATACCTGAAGCGACAATCACGCCATAAACATGATCCCGGTCTTCGACGGCGTGCGCCAGAGGTTTCAACACCGCGACTCCGACTCCCTCCGCGGGAACCAAACCGTCCGCCTCATTGTCAAACACCTTGCACCTGCCATTGGGAGACAATAAATCCGCTTTCCCCACCATAATATGCATCGCCGGAGTAGTCATGATGTTGACTCCTCCGGCCAACGCCATATCGCTTTCGCCATTGGCAATGCTGGCACAGGCGAGGTGAACCGCCACCAACGACGATGAACATGCTGTATCAACCGCGATATTCGGCCCCAACAGATTTAAGAAATAGGAAATCCTACCGGATAGGATTGAATTAATGGAACCGAGCAGCGAATAGGTATTCAATTCATGATCAAGCGACATGGTATTCAAGGAATAATCCCCGGGACCAACGCCGACAAACACTCCGCACTTCACTCCCGACAAATCCAGAGGTGAATACCCGGCGTCTTCAATGGCCTTCCAGGATTCTTCTAGAAACAACCGTTGCTGGGGATCCATCAATTCCGCTTCCATAGGCGTAATATTGAAGAAGAGAGGATCGAAGCAGTCGATCTGCGGCAAAAAACCCGTCCACCTGCTATTGGTCTTGTTGACAGCCGCGATATCGGGGTCGTAGAAGCAGTCGATATCCCAACGTTCGCCGGGAATTTCCGTGATACTATCGACTCCGGCTGAAAGATTATCCCAGAACCGCCGGATATCGGAGGCTCCGGGGAAACGCCCGGATATACCAATGACAGCGATATTCAATCGCTCATTGTCAATACCTGATTCCGTGTGATCATCCGGCGCGAATTCCAGCGCCACCTTTCCGATGCTTTTTCGCGACGCCAGATATTCAAGGGCCTCTGTAACCCGGCCGGCGTCATAACTCTTGAATACAATGGGAGTGATCACCTGTCGAGCTGCCATGTCAACCATTGTCTCCAAATACTTCCGCACTCTCCCATAATTCCGCCACAGTTTTCGTAAATCGATACTATGAAACGATTGATTACCTGTCATATTGGAAAAATCAAGCTTTTGTGACGCCCGTAATCCAGCCACCGCGATTTCCAGATACCGTCCCTCTTCCGCCAGGCAATCGATACCTTTTTGAATGGCTTCGCCCGACAATGTATTCAAAACAATATCGACACCGCGGTTGCCGCTGAATTCCATTACCCTCTTTAAAAAATCCTCTTCGATGTGATTGATAGTAAAATCAACGCCGATACGTTTTAGATAGTCCAGTTTTTCATTGGAACTGGCAGTGCCGTACACAACTGCGCCCCTTCCTTTGGCCAATTGAACTGCCATCAATCCGACAGCGCCGGCGGCGCTCTGGATCAACACATGCTCGCCCGGTTGCAACCTGCCTATTTCATACAAACAATAATAGGCCGTCACAAACGCGTCGGGAAAGCCGCACATATCCCGGAAACCGACATTATCCGGTTTGTGGACCACGAGACTTTCATGGGTATTGATATATTCCGCGTGCCCACCAAGGGAAAAACCCGTCAATGCCACCACCCTGTCCCCTTCGCGGAACCGTGTGACGCCGCGACCGGCGCGGACAACGATACCCGCCGCCTGAAAACCAGCCACATACGGATAATCCGGCATCGTTGGGTAGAGCCCCTGCACGCACAGAATATCCGCGAAATTCAGCGCAGAGGCGACAACTTTTACTTGAACTTCAGAATCGCCGGGCAAGGGAACCGCAATCTCTTTTAACCCGACGCCATTGATATCACCAACGCCTTCGATCAACAATCCGCGGCATTTTATTTGGTTCGAGGACGTGATTGCCGCGTGTGACGGCGACGAATGCGCTCTTTCCGGCCAGGCACTTATTTTCCCTGTCATCCCCGCTAAATACCCTCCCATGGAAGCGACGGTGGAGTGATCGTATAAGACCGTGGCCTTCAGGTTGACGCCGAATGTGGCATTCAATTTTTTAATGAATTCCACGCCGAGAATCGAATCCAGTCCCAATTCCGAAAACCGTTTACCATCTTGAATATCGGACGGGGGAATAGCCAGAACGCCTGCCAGCAGTTCTCTTACCAGAGCTTTATCATCAATAGTGCGGTCCGATACCACGCTGCCGGATACCGGCGACAAAGGTTTTTTTTCCTCAAACGAATCGATCCAATATCGTTTGCGGGAAAAAGGATAGGTGGGGAGAGGAATTTTCCCGGGAGAGCCCTTAGGGTACAACCGATTCCAATCCACTGGATTCCCCCCGACCCAGAGTTCCGCCATTTGGGCCGGATCATCGCCGGCGACATTTTCCGGAAGGAATCGAGCCGCTAATTGATCGTCCGGTATACTTCCGCGGAAAACCTTCCCGGCGTGAGCATGTTCATCGCAAAAAGCCACCAGCTCTTCGCGTAGATCATCGTTCGAATCCACTATCAAAGCCAGACGCTCATTCATCGCCTCCCTGCCGGTCTGTAGTGTGTAAGCCAACCGGGCAATATTGACCGGATTTCTGGAGAGAAACTCCAGAAGGCGCTTCGCATAAACCGTAAGAACCCGGGAATTTCCAGCCGAGAGAACGATAACATGCGTGCGCCGTTCGGAATAATCAACCGGCGGAGTGGGCGCTCGATATTCTTCGACGATCATATGGGCGTTGGCGCCCCCGGCTCCGAAGGAATTGATGGCTGCCCGCCGTAGTCGACCCACGGACGTTCCGTTTGCTTCGACTGCCGGCCTCTCCCACGTCGCCAATTCCCGCTGTAAGCGAAATGGAGTGCCTTCCAACACAATGCCGGGATTTAATGGTTCGGCGTTGATGGACGGCACAATCGTTCGATGATGTAATTGCAATAAAATTTTAGTCAACTGGGCAATGCCCGCAGCGGCCTCCAGATGCCCTAGATTGGCTTTTACAGAACCGATAGCGCAATATCCCTGCTGCTTTGCCCCGCGTTCAAACACCTTTAGCAACCCGTCGATTTCAGCCCTGTCACCCACCGGGGAACCGGTGGCGGAAACCTCTACATAGCTGATTCCCTCAGGATGTATTCCGGTTTTCTCCAACACCTCTTCAATCAATTCAGCCTGGGCATCCGCGTTGGGCAATGTAAAACCTTCGGTTCTCCCGCCGTGATTGATCGCGCTGCCGCGAATGACGCCATAGATATGATCGCCATTCTTCTCCGCCGCGTCAAGGGATCTCAACAAAATCGCACCTACGCCCTCTCCCGGTATATAGCCGTCGCCGTCTCCCAGACTCCTGCTTTTATCGCCGCTTCCCAATAGACCGATATCTTTCAACACTAAATATTTACCCGGGTGAAGACTCAGATTCACTCCGCCGGCGATCGCGATTTCGCACCCGCCGGACCGGATACTGTCGCACGCCATATGAACCGCCGACAGCGAGGAGGAGCAAGCGGTATCGACAGCGACGCTAGGTCCCTTGAAATTGAAAAAATAGGAACACCGGTTTACGATAGACCAATACGACATATTGGACAACGACTCTCCGATCCGGTCTTCCCTGGCCAACCAACCATACTGGTTGTACATGCAGCCGATAAAAATACCCGCCCGTTTGCGCTTCGCCTGCAACTCATCGACTGCTTCCCTGGTGTACCCGGCATCCTCCAGAGTATGCCACACGGTTTCGAGCATCAAGCGAACCTGGGGATCCATGGTTGCGGCTTCTCTGGGAGAAATAGCGAAGAACAACGGATCGAACAATTCCACGCCGTCGATGAATCCGCCCCATTTGCTATATGCTTTTCCCGGCACATCTTTTTCCGGGTCATAGTATTCACGGTAATCCCATCTTTCCGGCGGAATTTCAGTAATACAATTCCTGCCCCACTTCAAGTTTTCCCAGAAAGTCCCAATATCACCGGCCGCCGGATAGCGGCCACTCATGCCGATAACAGCGATGGCGCCTTCGGCAGGGGGATTAGGGGGATGTTGAAATAAATCATCCTGATAATGCGCCAAAATATAATCCGCCAGTTCCGATGGGTCCTGAAAATTCTCCAGGACATCGGCTGGCAAGCTGCCCACCAGAAGTTCCATGCGCCGAAGCAGACTCTGCGAATCGCCATCTTCCGCCTCTCCAACCTCGATATCGGCCAATGGGGCGCGACCGGGAGACGGTGTTTCCACGTTAGTGAATAATGAATCGATGAACGCGGACAACCCTTGAATATCAGGATATTCATACAACACGCTTTTTTTCAATTCCGTGCCAAATTCTTTGTTCAAGCGGTTAATCAGTTCGACGCCAATGATGGAGTCCATTCCTAGATCCGACAATCTCCGGTTTACCGGAATCTCTTCCGGCCCCAGGCAAAGAACCTCGGCAGCATGGAACAAGATTTTTTCCTTACGCGCGTTGTTCGTCATTTTTTTTCTCCACCAGTCCTATGAGATAACGCGACAATTCATCGACGCTGGGATATTCGTAAAGCGCCTCTTTTTTTATAGCAATCTGGAGATCCCGGTTTAATTCTTTCACCAATTCAACCCCGATGATGGAATCCATACCCAGGTCGGCCAAACGTTTATGATCGGCGATTTCCGATACGTCAAGACACAATACTTTTGAAACGGTCGCTTTCACTTTCGCTTTGAAACCGTTGGCCGGGGACTCCTCCTCGCCGCCGCCGGGAGGCTTTCTCAATGTGATGACCGCCCTCTTTGTCAATTGGTCCATAGCTTGTGATCTCATTGCCCGGGTGGGATTGAGGATCAGCTTTCCAGTGGGCGCCGGATCATCGCCGGATTTTGCTTTGGGATTCTTCCGGGCCAGTATTTCATGCAAAGCAGCAACCGCCTTTTCTTGAATATTCTTTTCCTGCTTTACTGGAGTATCGTTATTTGCATCGACTACCTGTTCCGGCGATGAGACGAGCCAATGCCGTTTTTTGGCAAATGGATACGCGGGCATCGGAATTCTGTGAACGTCGTCCGCTGCAAAGGCAGTTTCCCAGTCCAGCGAAACGCCCGCCAGATACAAATCAGCCAATTCTTCCAGCAACGCGACATAATCTTCGCCGTTGGAACTTTTTTGAAGACCAGCTAGCGCGAGAATCCCCTTCTCATACGCTAAAGAATTTTTCTTTGGGGAATTATCAGGTACCCGATTCATGTGGGGACATCCCTGCAGACCATCGGTAGCTAATTTATTCACCATTCGCCTGAGTTGATCCATACCTCTGGCAATGAATGCCAACCTCCAGTCGAAATGGCTTCTCCCCGCCAACAATGTGTAGGAGATATCTCCCAGGCCGAATGACGCTCCGTCGTCATCCAACCACTCCCCAAACTCCTGCACCTTCATTTTCAAGGAATCTTCCGTGCGGGCCGAAAAAACGATCAAAAAAGCAGTTTTTGAAGATTCGTTGCGTCTCTCGACCGGAGCTTCTTCGACGATTATATGGGCATTGGTTCCGCTAAAACCGAATGAACTGACCGCAGACCTACGGGGCGCGCCGTTTTTAGACCTCCAATCCTGCAATTCCGTCACTACATAGAAGGGGCTATTCTCAAAATCGATATGACGATTGGGGGTTTTGAAAAACAAAGAGGCGGGAATCTCGCGATGCTGCATTGACAACAGGACTTTTATCAAACTGGCGAGTCCTGCGGAGGCGGATGTATGACCGAGATTTGTTTTAACCGAGCCGATTCCGCAAAAACGCCTCTTTTGTGTGAACCGGCCGAAGGACTTCGCCAGAGCTTCCAATTCGATGGGGTCGCCCAGGTTGGTACCTGTCCCATGAGCCTCCACATACGAAATTGTTTCCGGATTTATATTGCAGGCTTCGTAGACGGACACCTCCAATTCACTCTGGGACCTGGCGCTGGGGGCGGTGATTCCATTTGTCCGGCCGTCTTGATTGATATTGGATCCCTTGATCACCCCGTGAATATAATCCCGGTCTTCGAGGGCACGGCTGAGTTTTTTCAATACCACCGCAGCCACGCCTTCGCCGGGCACAAAGCCATCTGCTGCATCATCAAATGTTCTGCACTTTCCATCATGAGACAGCATTCCCGATCTGCTCATCTGTATATATTGCTTTTCAGATAAATACAATGTCACTCCGCCCACCACCATCATATCCGCGTCTTCCTCCACCAAATTCTTGCAGGCCAGATGAAGCGCAACCAGAGACGATGAGCATGCCGTATCGATCGACAACGCAGGTCCTTTCAGATTCAGGAAATAGGCGATTCTGGCTGATAGAATGGAAGTTGAATTAAATAGATGAAATGGATTGTACTCATTGTAACTCATTACCCCGACATAAACTCCACATTTCAGGTTATCCAACATATTGGCCGAATAACCCGCATGCTCAAGCGCCCGCCAGGCCTCTTGCAAAAAAAGGCGCTGTTGGGGCTCCAACGACGCGGCTTCGGCGGGAGATATATTGAAAAACAGGGAATCAAAGGCATCGATGTCACGCAGAAAACCTCCCCATTTGCAATAACTTTTGTTTGAAGCCGACGGATCCGGATCAAAGTGCTCATCCACATTCCAGCGATCCGATGGAACCTCCACCACAGAACAAACACCAGATTCCATATTCTTCCAATATTGCCGGATATCATCCGCGCCCGGCAATCTGGCGGACATTCCGATGACAGCGATATCGCGACCCGCCCCTGAATCCTGGATCGTAGAAACGGTCGAGACAGCCGGCATCTCACCAGTTGCGGGACTGGTTACCTCTATTTCCCCCACCAGTCCGGCGAGAAATTCTGAGAATTCCACCACCGAAGAATGGTCGTACAAATTCGTAGCCCGCACCAAAACCTTAAATTCTTTGCCAACCTTATTGACCAGTTCCACTCCGAGAACAGAATCAAGTCCCAATTCCACAAAAGGTTTGGTTTCATCGATAGCTTCGGGTTTCATATACAACACGTCCGCTAACAATGTTAGAAATCGCGAGGATATCTGTTCGAGATCGGGCTTCCGAACTACAACCGGTCGCGCGGCAATCGCGGCTGGCAAAGTCGCTTCATGAGAAGCAACAGTTGGACCTGAACCGATCCAGCAGCGATTCTTCTGAAATGGATAAGTGGGCAAGGAGATCCGTCCTGGCTGTGGCCGCTCCGATAGATACAACAGCGGCCAATTCACTTCGACACCGGATACCCAAAGCCGGCACAGTTCAGACAGATCCCGTTCCCGAATCAAATCCCTGACGACGTTCCCGGAGGGCGGATCAACGTGCGCTATAGACGAAGTTCCTTTCGGCTTTCTGGCGTTTCCTCTAAAAATATTACCCGAGCCGTCTCCCCCCCCAGACACGCAATAGCTCTGAAGCGCTCGTTTCAGGCCGGATAAATCAGATGCCACGATACCTAAACGCTCATCCATGGCTTCGCGTCCCACTTGAAGCGTGTACGCCACATCTGCGAGACTGAAATCGGGGGAAAAACCACAACAAAGCCTATTATTGTCGGTAACAGCCGGAGGAATTCCGGTTGATTTTTGAACGATCAATTCGGCCAGGGAATGGATGGATAGACCGGTCAAGAAACCTTCAGCATCCAATTCCAGGCTGTACCTATCGTTCACCAGATCGGCAAGACGGTTGAACTCCACCAGATCCAGACCGAAATCCGCAATATCGGTGTCACGGTCGATATCACAAACCTGCGATCCTGAAATTCCCGCCACACATTCCACCAAACTGTCGAGAACACTATTAAATTGTGGACTGACAGGGTTATGTCCAGATATATCTACAGCCTCCGCTGACGACAGATAATTCAACAGACGTTCGGCATAGAGTTTTAATTGAGCTTCATGTTTCGCCGACAACACCACGAGATGACGATTGGATGTGGGTTCATCTGATACCGGTCTAGCGGCATCACATTCATCATCGTGATAATCTTCGATAATTAAATGAACATTGGTTCCGCCTGCGCCGAAGGAACTGATAGCAGATCTGCGAGGAGAACCTTGAGCCTTCCGCCATTCGGTACATCCGGTTTGAACATAAAACTGCGAATGGGAAAAATCAATATTGGGGTTGAGCGTTTCGGCGTGAAGCGATGGCGCCAATTTGCCATATTTCATTTGCAACAATATTTTTGTCACACCAGCGATCCCGGCCGCGGATTCGAGATGGCCGATATTGGATTTGACAGAGCCCACGGCACAATAGTGCAAATCCTGGCAATAGGCGCCATACGCCTGCGCCAATCCTTCGATCTCGATGGGATCCCCGAGGGATGTCCCTGTGCCATGAGCTTCAATATAACTAATAGTGCGCGGATCTACGCCACTGTTTTCCAGGGCGTCTCGTATCAACTCCGCCTGGGCTCTTGGATTCGGTACCGTATAACCGTTGGTGGCGCCGCCATGATTGATGGCTCCTCCTTTAATCACGCCATAAATATGGTCCCCATTTTTCCGGGCATCCGTCAGGGGACGTAACAATACCGCCCCGACACCTTCTCCAGGTACAAACCCGTCTGCTCCGGCTCCGAATGTGTGGCACCTACCCCTGGGGGACAACATACGCATCGCGCACATCTGAATGTATTTGGCCGGATGAAGGTACACATTGACGCCGCCCGCCAACGCCAGCGAACACTCGCCCCGGGAAATACTCTGGCACGCCAGGTATATCGCAGTCAAAGAGGATGAGCAACCGGTATCCACAGGAATACTTGGGCCACGAAAATCAAAGAAAAAAGAAACCCGGTTGGCCACCGACCAGGGATACGACCTGGGATTGACAATTCTCCCCTTCTGCCATTCGGCTGCCGCCAGAAGCGGATAATCATTGGTGGTGACACCGACAAACACGCCGACGCCTCGCTCTTTTCCACCGGCGTTTTTGCCGCTGAGCTTGCGTCTTGTATAACCCGCGTCTTCCAGTGTTTTCCAGGCGGTCTCCAAAAACAACCGTTCCTGGGGATCGATTAATTCCGCCTCGCGGGGAGAGATATTGAAGAATTCATGGTCGAATTTATCCACATCATCAATAAACCCCCCCCATTTGCAGTAGATTTTTCCCTCGGAGGCCATGTCGGGATCCGGATGAAAATACCGGCTCACGTCCCATCTTTCAGTGGGTATTTCGGTAATACAATCTTTACCGGAACGAATATTGCTCCAGAAACCATCCAGATCGGCAGCCCCAGGGTAGCGGCCTCCGACGCCGATAATGGCGATATCTTTCGCATCCAAAAATTGCTCTCCTTTCTTGTTCATAGCTACTTGTCTCCAATCGTTGGCTTCATCTCCGCTACTGGATTCGGTAGCGGATAGTTGTATTCCTGAGATTTCAACCAGTCTATCCTTGTAATGATCGAGAAAATACTCCAGGAGTTCCGCCAGGTTGCGGTATTCAAACAATAGAGTTTTCGGTAACCGGTCAAATGTGTGCCCGGCGACACTGTTGAATTTATTGATCATGAAGGAGTCGATGCCCATTTCGCCGAAAGTGGTGTTTTCATCGATTTCTTCCAGAGGCAATTTAATCAATTGGCTGATCAATCCCTTCAAATAATCAAGGGAGCCTTGCCGCAACGCAGAGCTATCGATCGAGGTCGTACCGGCCCGAACGATCTCGCGTCGTTGAACGTTGGCCGTTTTTTCAGCGAAAGAGTCATCTGCCCCATACGCGACAACAATTTGGGAAACATCATGCAAGAGCACATCCTCAAACGCTTGAAGGCCAGCCTCCGTAGGCATGGGAACAATTCCCCACTGTGCGCTGAACATTTCCTGCCCGTGAGGATCCGCCCGCATTCCTCCATCCTGCCACAACGGCCAATTGATAGAAAAAGTTCTACCCCGCCGGAGAGCGGCGAAATAATCCAAAAAACTATTGGCATATGCATAATCGCATTGCCCGCTATTTCCCAGGACCGACGCGACAGAAGAAAACAAGACAAAAAAGTCCAGATCCCCGCCGCCGAACGCGTCATCTAAATTAATCGCCCCCATCACTTTCGGGCTGAGAACCGCCTTCATTCCCTCCGGGGATTTGTTTATTACAAACGCGTCATCCAGAACCCCGGCTGCGTGAATGATACCGTCAAGCCTCCCGAATCGCGCTTCGATCTCCGCCGCCAAAAGAGCTATATCTTCCTTACTGGAAACATCCGCTTTCAGGTACAGAGCATCCCCTCCAAGGGCGCGCAACTCCTCTATGAGCCTCAACTTCGCCTCGTCGCTGTGGCCGCGTCCGGTCAAGATCAACCGGCCCTGCGCCCGGCCGGCGAGATAACGGGCAAAAATCATTCCCAATCCGCCTGTTCCTCCGGTTATCACATACACTCCCCGGTGTTTCAATTCCGGTCCCATACAGGAAGAATTCTCTCTCGCCCCCAGCTTTTCCAGTCGTTTGATAAAACGGCCATCCTCCCGGTAGCATACTTCCACATCCCATCCCGCATCACCCACAGTTTCCCGCGCCAGAACTCCGGCCAGGAAACGAACATCCAGCGTGCAATGAGGAGGGAACCCCACGCACTTCAAGTAGATGTGCGGATTCTCCTGGGCCAGAGACAGGGCGAATCCGCCGACCGCGGCATACAAGGGCTCAATCCCATCCGGTCTGTTTTCGTAGGCGAAAACGATTCTTGTATCGTGAATGTTCTTTAAGCGCAACAAGCTCTGTGTGACATTAAACACAGAATATATCCCCCGGGAAAGCCGTTTGTCAACATCAAACCAGCCAGTTGAACGGTCATGGCGGCACCAGAGATGAAGGATACTCTCCGGCCGGAGGCCAAGATCTTCTAAAACATCGAATAAACGCTCGTAATCTTCCTGATTGGCAGGATCGATAGTGAAGACATCCGTTTCCAGTTCGTTAAAACATTCCCCCGGCCTGACCCACACCACGCTGGTTTCACCAGAATCCGAGAGCCTGAGCGACTGTTGCATATCCTCCACAATTCCTCTGTCTTCATCAAACACCAACACACACCGCCGAAGGCCCCATCCTAATTCGCAACTTTTGGAAGGGAGTTCACTTTTCCGCCATAAAATGCGCCACAGATGAGCGGCGGGCGCCGCGGTTCGTTTTTTGGTTTCTATCTTTTGCTCCGCCGCCGCCACCCAATAGCGTTGGCGGAGAAACGGGTAGGTTGGCATAGGTACACGTTTGGGGATTTCATGAGTATACAGCGACAGCCAATCGACATCCGCCCCGTTAACCCAGTTTTTAGCCATTGACCCGAGGCCCAGCTCCGGGACATCGCCGGATCCAGATCTGGCGGGCATACCTGTATTACCTTCGCCTACGGCGAAGAACACATTTTCGATGCCATCTTTTCCACCAACGAAATCACGAAGTTTTTTCGTCAGTTCCCCGACAAGAGAAACGATCACCGCCAACCGGGCGGCCATAGACTCGCGTCCCACCTGCAACGTATAGGCTATATCGGCGAGATCAGGAATAGGACGGCTGGAATCTCCGGCATTGAATTCCTCCAGATATTCGGCGACATTTCGGGCATAATGCCGCAGCCGCCCTTCATCTCTGGCGGAAAGCACAATTAGGCGCGGCCGTTCAACCGGTATTCGCGACTGTTCAGGAGGCAACGCTTCAACCGGGTATTCCTCCAGAATCACATGGGCGTTGGCTCCGCCGAATCCAAAAGAGCTCACTCCCACTCTCCGCGGGTAAAGCATGCCTCCGTCCCCCTCCAGCCGTTGCCATTCAATTGTGTCTTTCGCTACATAAAACGGGGTATCCTGAGTCGTGATGTAAGGATTCAAAGTCTGGAAATGCGCCAAACCAGGAATTTTTTTTCGTTGCAATGAGAGAATCGCCTTCATCACACCCGCAATACCAGCCGCGGCTTCGAGATGCCCCACATTGGCTTTAACTGAACCAATCCCTATGCGAGTGTTCACCGGAAGCCTCTCGCCCGCGGTAGCGACCATTCGCCGGTACGCGGTTGCCAGACCGTCGAACTCGATAGGATCCCCCAATTCCGTTCCGGTTCCGTGGGCTTCGATATACCCGACGCTCCACAGAGGAATTCCCGCATCGGCTATCGCCTCTTCTATCAACGCTGCCTGGGCAGAGGCGTTGGGAACGGTCAACGAACTGACACGGCCGCCGTGATTGACGGCGCACCCTTTTATTACCGCGTGGACATGATCCCGGTCTGCAATCGCCCGGGCCAGAGGTTTCAACAATAAAGCTCCGACGCCTTCTCCCCGCACATAACCATCGGCCCGGCTATCAAAAGATTTACACCGACCTTCCTTCGACAGCATTCCCCCATCCGAGACCGTGATAAAAAACCCCCGGCTGGAGATGACATTGACGCCGCCGGCGATAGCCAGATCGCACCGTCCCGTCCGCAACGAATGCACAGCGTTTGCCAACGCCACCAGAGAACTTGAGCAAGCGGTGTTCACCGGCTCACTGGGTCCTTTTAAATCCAACAGGAACGAGATCCGGTTCGCCAGCACCGAATGTTCATTGCCGGTTGTCACATACGCCTCCAGAGTTTGAGCCGAATCCCGGATAACATCGAAATAATCGTTATTGGCCACACCAACAAAAACTCCGGTTCGAGTGCCTGAAAGATCGGAGGCGCGGTAACCGGCATTCTCGACGGTTTTCCACACAGTCTCAAGGAACAACCGCTGCTGAGGATCCATCAACTCCGCTTCCCGCCGTGATATATGAAAAAATCCGGCATCAAACATCCCGATATCGTCCAGAAAACCTCCCCACTCCGCTCCAATCGCGGCGGGCCGGTCAAACGGCTGGTCCTTCAATCCCAATGATTCCCAACGGGCCGGATCGATTTTAGTTACCAGATCTTTTTTTTGCACCAGATTTTTCCAGAAGGTTTCCAGGTCCGGCGATTGGGGCATATGGCCACTCATGCCGATAATCGCCACCGATCGATCTTCCCGGATAGCCCCGGAAGCCACCAATCGCCGCTCCTGCATATCCGGTTCCGCCATGGCCGCGCGATTGTCGATTTTTTGATCGCTCCGGTTGTAATAGTGCGCGATATTGTTTTTATAAGTAGAAAAAAGAAAGTTTATGACCTGCCGGGGAGATGAAAATTGGAAAAACACCGAAGGCATCACTTCCAATCCGTAACGGCCATTCAATTGGTTGGCCATATCTACAAAAACGATGGAGCTCAGTCCCAATTTGTCGAATTTATCTTCTGCCCCGATCTTGTCCCGCCCGATTCCCAACAATTTAGAGAAACACACCATCATATCTTCCTGGAAACCATCGATAGCCGATTCGTCGGGAATTTCGTCGGCGGAAGCCGTATCGTTTACAGCCGCAAGTTTCTCCGCAAATTGTGAATCTATCCAGCGGACTATCTTATCCCGGTTTCCATTCAACACCATAAACTGGGGGTAAGATACCTTCAATCCAATTGCCAGAGCCGCCAAACCGTTTTTAGTATCCAATGGAACCATACCCCAGGTGGATGCCAGGAATCGTTCCGTATCCCCATCGAGCCTCATTCCACCATCCAGCCAATAGGGCCAGTTGACGGATATGGTTCGCCCTCTACGCAATCCTTTTTGGCTCCAATCGTTGCGCACGAAGGCAAAATGGTCCATGAAGCAATTGGCGTAAGCGTAATCGCTCTGGCCGGTATTTCCCAGCGCGCCGGAAACGGACGAATACAATACAAACAGCTCAAGCGGCAGGTCTTTGGTGCAACGGTCCAACAGGATCGTCCCATTCACCTTTGGCTGCAACACTCTCTGAATCTCTTGCGGAGTTTTGCCTTTCAAGAGTCTGTCGTTTATCAGGCCGGCGCAATGAAAAATGCCATGAATGGAACCAAACCGCTCTTCGACCTCCGCTACCAATCGCCTGACATCCGCCTCCACAGAGACATCCGCCTGTATATAAACAGCCCGGCTACCTAAAGAATCGAGCTTGCGAATCACATCTTCAATCGCTGGAGACATTTCCGAGCGTCCAGTCAACGCCAATTTCCCTTTGGTGTGTTTTGCCAGGAATTCAGAGGTAATTATCCCGAGACCGCCGGCGCCGCCGGTAACGATATAGACACCCTCTTCTCGCAACATCACATCGGAGAGAGAAAAATTGGCCCCGGAGATGGGGTTTTGCCCTGCCGGAAACGCTTCGAACATTTTAACCGCCCGTCGCCCATCCAGATAACTGACCTGCCGAACGCCTGCGGAGGGGCGCAATTCCCGGATCAACACCTCGATCCCTCCGCTTGCTAGATGTCCTGCGCCACGATAATCCACCACCGAGAAGGTGAAACCGTCGTTCTCCAAGTGGACGGCTCGGGCCAAACCGGAAAGAGCGTTGAAATAGGCTGAATCCAACGAATCATCCAGTGATCCGAAGCGGAAGAACACATGTCTCACCCGCCGCTTCGCATTCTCGTTCAGCAACGCTTTTTCCAGATAAAAAACCGGTTTGATCAAATAATCCAAATA
>JAHELQ010000425.1 GCA_024644125.1 Candidatus Aminicenantota bacterium
ATTTCGTCCCCAAAGGTGAATTGTCAGCCAGTTTGATTCCAGCGTTGGAATTCTTGTTGAAAAGTATCGAACTCCGGTTGACTGATATCGATTTGTTCGGAATTGCCGTTGGTCCCGGATTGTTCACCGGTATACGCGTCGGAATGGCCACGTTGAAGGGATTGATATTCAATGAAAATAAGCCGGTGGTTCCTGTCGTGACTCTAGAGGCGATGGCTTATAAATATCACAAAAATTCCGCAAAAATTGTTTCTCTAATCGATGCCAGGCGTGAAGAGGTTTATCTCGGGGGATATGAATTCATGAATGACTCATTTGCAGAGTTTATCCCTCCTCGACTGATTCATTTTTCCGAGATCAACACATATACGGATACGTCGTTCCGCTACTATTTCGTTGGAAGCGGCGCCCTATTGTACAAAAATTATATTAAGGAGCATTTCGGCTCCAGTAAAATATTGCAGCGGTCAAATTTTCTGGCTTCAGAAATTTGTAAGCTAGCCTTCATCAGGTATCAGCGGGGACAAATCATCGCGGATTTGCAGCAATTAAATCCCCTCTATGTCCGCAAACCCGATGCGGAAATAAATTTTCTTCCAAAAAAGTGATAGTAGTCCGCAAAGCGTCATCTGACGATATACCTCGGGTTTTTGAGATAGAAATAGAGGTGACCCCCAACCCATGGAAAGAGCACTATTTTGCGGCAGAGATCGGGAATCCCCTGTCTTTTTTTTATGTGGCGGAAGAGAGGGAAACCAATGATATCGCGGGGTATATTGTATTCTGGTTAATCGATGATCTGATGGAATTACATAATATTGCGGTTGCAAGTCAATTCCAGCGCAAAGGCGTTGCCAACGCTTTGATGGAATTTATGATACAGGTTGCCTCTGAATGCGATATTCAGGAAATTTTTCTTGAGGTGCGTGCTTCGAACGCGCCAGCGATTTTTTTGTATGAAAAATTTGGATTCATCTTTAATGGAGTGCGGAAAAACTATTATTCAAAACCGCGCGAGGACGCTCTCCTTTACAGGAGAAGCCCTATTTGAGGAAAAAATCAGGGTCTTCGCTGATCTGAATATTGATCGCTTCGCCTACCTCTCCCCAAAAATCCAGGCCTGCATCATAAAACGCGGATACGATGTCAGGATCAAATTGTGTGCCGGAAATTTTTCGCAATTCTTCCGCAACTTTGTCGATATGAATGGGACTGCGGTAGGGTCTTTGGGAAGTCATGGCGTCAAAGGCGTCTGCTACGGCGAATATTCTGGAGCCGACAGGAATCTGCGTACCTTTTAATCCGTCGGGATATCCGGTGCCGTCAAATTTTTCATGATGATGGAGTACGATTTGCGCTGATTCCTCAAGGAATTTGATCTTTTTTAGAATATCATACCCAATCACCGGATGGGTTTTCATGATTGACCATTCTTCCAATGTCAATTTCCCGGCTTTTCTCAATATGGCGTCGGGGATACCTATTTTGCCGATATCATGGAGTAAGGCTCCGTATTCAAGCTCCTTCAAAGCTCCTTTGTCTTTGATGCCGAGTATCCTGGCCAATTCAAGGGTATACCTGACAACCCGGAGTGAATGTCCCTGCGTTTCGGTGTCTCGGGTATCCAGTGCGGTGACAAGGGCGCTGAGAGTGAATTTATAAGTGCGGTCTAGTTCTTCGAGAGCTTTTCGTAGTTCGATGGTTCTGGCTTCGACTTTCATTTCCAGCTCTCGTTGGTATTCTTTGTTTTCAAGAATCAGACGGCGTTTTTCCATCGCTTTGTTCGCGACGACCGCCACCTCGTTCAATTTAAAAGGTTTTGAAACGTAATCATAAGCTCCCTTCGACATAGCGGAAATTGCAGATTCAATATCTTTTACAGCCGAGATCATGATTACAATGACATCCTCGTCGACTTTTTTTACCTCTTCGAGTAAATCCAGCCCTGATTTCCCGGGCATGCGGATATCAGACATAACCAGGTCGATTCCTGATGAAATGCGAAATTTCTCAAGCGCGTCGAACGCGTCGAACGCCGAAAGACACTGATACCCTTCTCCTCCCAAAAAGTCGCATAGGAGATCCCGAATGTCCTGTTCATCGTCAGCGATTAATATTGTTCCCTTGCTCATGTGTAATTAATAACATAAAAAATAAAGAGAGTAAAGCTTCACCTCAACGTATTATCTTAAATTAACGAAAACGTTTTCCGTTGTATGAGGGCGAGTTGATGGTCTCCTCGCCCTCATGAACATTTTTATTTGGATAAAAGTTTTTTCAATTCTTCGACTTTATCCAGCTTTTCCCATGGGAAAGAATCTCTGCCGAAGTGGCCGTAAGCGGCTGTTTTAAGATAGATAGGTCTACGAAGTTCAAGAGAGTTAAGGATATCCGCCGGTTTTAGAGGGAACGATTTTCTTATTTCCGCCACAATCTCGGACTCCGGCAATTTACCGGTGCCGAATGTATTGACGTTAATGGATACAGGTTCTGCGACACCGATTGCATAAGCGAGTTGAACTTCGCAAATATCGGCTAGCCCTGCGGCTACGATATTTTTTGCGATATATCTTGCGGCATATGCGGCTGATCTGTCAACTTTGGACGGATCTTTACCAGAGAACGCTCCGCCGCCGTGCCTTCCCATACCGCCATACGTGTCTACGATGATTTTACGGCCGGTAAGGCCTGCGTCGGCATAGGGGCCGCCCAGTACGAATTTCCCTGTGGGATTGACATAGTATTTCGTATCGCCGTCGATCCAATCTTTGCAGATAGGTTCGATTACCCTTGCAATAATATCTTTTTCGATCTGGTCGTGCTCAACGCCTTCCTCATGCTGGTTCGATATGACAATCGCGGTAACCTTGGTGGGTTTACCGTCGCTATATTCCACTGTCACCTGGGATTTTCCGTCCGGCCCCAAATACGGGATTTCACCGGATTTCCGAACTTCAGCCAGTTTGTGTGTCAATTTGTGGGCCAGGTTAATCGGCAACGGCATGTAGTCTTCCGTTTCGTTTGTGGCATAACCGAACATCATACCCTGATCGCCGGCGCCCTGTTCTTTGTATTGTCCTTCACCTTCGGAAACTCCCTGGGAAATGTCGGGAGACTGTTCTTCCAGATGGACCAACACAGCGCAGGTATCACTGTCGATTCCATACGAGCTTTTGGTATAACCGATTTTTTTCAAAGTATCGCGGACGATTACCGGGATATTGACATATCCTTTGGTGGTCAATTCTCCAGCAACAATAACAACACCGGTTTTAGTCAAACTTTCAACAGCAACGCGTGAATAAGGATCCTGTTCCAGGCAGGCATCCAGTACCGCATCCGAAATCTGATCGCACACCTTGTCGGGGTGCCCTTCTGTCACGGATTCCGAAGTAAATAGGTAAGTTCCTTTAATCATGATAACCTCCAACGTAAATCGATTGAGTCACTATCGTCTGAACCGGCACACCCAATACCATGTTCAGCCTTAATCGACACTCGTTCGATTGATTTTTTTTTAACACACTTTCAAATCTATTCTACCTGGAGACCTATTTATTTCCAAGCTGCATCTAACTTCGAATCTTTGGCAAATCCAGTGTTTCATTCGAAAGTGAAACTTTCAGGAAAACAGAAAAACTATTTCCCTTGATAAATTTCAAAAGCCTCGTCTACAGATTTCCCATACACTGTGATGGCGGAGATGGCATTTGCCATGTTGACCGCTTCTTCCAGTGGTTTTTGGTGAATGTTTCTGCCAGTCGCATTACCGGCGGCGCCGGAAATGAAAATCTGGTCGTGAAGGCCTTGCAAGAACGCTTTGGGATCGATACTCGAACCGCCGGCACACAATACCTTTGTCCGACCCGCAGCTTTGATCGCCTGTTTTAATATTTCAGCTCTCGGCTCATTATCTTTTTTGGGATAATTTACCTTTACGAAATCGGCGCCCAATGTAGCCGCCACTCCTGTGGCCCCGGCAATGAGATTCGGATCTTTCTCATCTTTGATCGCCTGTCCTCTTGGGTAAATCCACAAGACTGAAACCAGGCCGTACTGATGCGCTTTATAAATCGCTTGCGCCGCTTCCCTGAGCATCAAATGCTCGAATTCGCTACCTAAATACACTGTATAACCGATGCCCAAAATGTTTAACCCGGAATTCTTTTTAAATTCAACCACTTGCTCAACATCCACTATTTGCAGTGAAATTGGATCCTTTTGGGATGTTTTTACCAAATTGGTTTTTGAATTCAGTTTTACCAGATAAGGGATCTCGGGGTAATCCACCCCATAGTGAGATATCAGTCCCATCTGGGTTGCAAAAACGCCAATTTCGGCAGTAGTGGCAATTTTAAAAAGGTGTTCTGGGTCGTGGTCGTCTTCGGAAATTCCTTCTCCGTAAAAATCTTCATTCAGGTGTTCGACCTTTTGGTCTCCGGCGAAAAGCATCAGGCGTCCGGAGCCTAACGTGATATCGTCTATGTTGTTCAAATACTCATTTATCATGCCATTCGGGACATCCGCGGGGATATGAAAATGCTCTTCCATATTAACTACCTCCTCAAAAAAGAATAGTAAACCAAAAATTATGTTTTTGCAAGCTCAATTTCATAGGATATATTAAAATTAACTAAATTTCAATAGAAAATCGGATTTTTGAAATGAGAAGGGAGAACTTGTCGTTCTCCCCTTCCCATATTGCAAATTTTTTTTTTACAGCATAAACGTAACTGAGATATTCGGGACCAAAATGTTGAAATTGTGAACTCCCGGTATTCCAGCCACTGGATCTACTTCAGCAAGACTTACAACCCGCTCGTCACCCATCAAATACTCAACTGCGAAATCGAGCTTGATTTTTCCGGTATTGAAGCTGAACCCCAATGAAGCGACATTGTAATCGATGCTGGGTAATAGGAAATTCTGGGTTGCCAGAGGAGATGGGCCCGGATCGGTGTAGAAACCGGCTCTCAGGGCAAACGCTTCCGAGAGCAAGTACTCGATTCCGAATCTAAGTTGAACAGTATCTTCCCAACGGAGATCCAAATC
>JAHELQ010000038.1:0-14906 GCA_024644125.1 Candidatus Aminicenantota bacterium
GGCCAATCGCCGGTAGTGCTGTTGAATTCATGCAACACCTTTTTTTGCATCCCGGCATCCAGCAATTGGATCCGGCCGATCGTCCCTTCCGGTTGCCCGGCCACCGCAGATGCGGTTCGTTTGAAATAGTCAACGAAACGGAGAATCGTCTCCTTCTGGAACAATGTAGTTGAATATTCAAACTTCAGGGCCAACTCCCTGTTCCGTTCTTCCCCATTCAACGTCAGATCGAATTTAGACACCCTGGGAGCGACATTGACAGTGGAACTGGTCAATCGCCCGCTTCCCTGGACTGGACGGTTACGGGCAGGTCCATCTATGTTGTGGAACACGAATAAAACATCGAACAGAGGATTACGTCCGGTGTCCCGGTTGACGGATAACCGCTCTACCAGATCTTCAAATTGATATTCCTGATTCTCGAACGCGTGAAGGATTGTCTCTTTTACCTGAAGTAAAAAATCGCTAATCGTGCAGTTGGGATCCACATATGAACGAATGCATAAGGTATTGACAAAAATGCCGATTATTTCTGAAAGTCCAAGCTGGCCGCGACCTGCCGTGGGAGTCCCGACAATGACGTCCTCCTGGCGACAAAGCCTGGAGAGAAAGATTGAAAAGATACCCATGAGCAACATATAAAGGGTCATACCGCGCTCTCTACTCTGCCTTCGCAATATATCGGTCTCATCGGCATCGATGACAAAATCGACCGCTCCTCCGGCAAAGTCCTGGACCGCAGGTCTGGGGTGATCGAGAGGTAGTTGGATTGCAGGAATACTACCGGAAAATCGATCCAGCCAATATTCTTCTTGTTTTTGCAACGCCGGCCGGTTCCGGTGTTGCCATTCGGCGAAATCTTTGTAATGCAAAGCCAATGTCGGCAAGGACTCCCCTTCCAACAGAAGCATCAACTCTTCTATAAATACTGCTTTACTCACACCGTCAAATATAATATGATGAATATCCAGAAGCACCAAACACCTGCCCTGATCCTGAGGAACGAGTCCCACTCGCATATGGGGAGGAGCGGATAAATCGAAGGGCCGGACGAATCGATCGACAAGCAAATCGACAGCATCTTCCCCTTCAAGAAATTCAATGGCGAAATCAACGTTCTCGATGATCCTTTGCACCGGCCGGCCATCAACCATGACGAAGGAAGTGCGAAAACATTCATGCCTGCGGACCATTGTTCTCAGCGCGCCTTGCAACCGTTCCTGGGATAAGTCGCCTTGCAACCGGACTACAGAGAGTTCATTGTACCCTATTGTCTCGGGCATGAGTTGCTGCAATAAAAACATCCTTTTTTGCGCCGACGACACGGGATAGTATTCTTTTTTTTCAGCTTCGGGTACAATCTGCGACACTTCCTTCGCCGCAGATTCTATATATTCCGATAGCCCCCGGATAGTGGAAAACCGAAACAAATCGGACAACGGGACATCCACATCGAAGGCACGGTTTATTTTCAACAAGACAGCCATCGCTTTGAGCGAATCGCCGCCTAATTCAAAAAATTCATCTTCCACTCCCACCTCTGCCAGCCCGAAAAACTGAGCCCAAATTTCAGCCAGCTTTTTCTCCAATGGCGTTTGGGCAGCGATAAACGGAGAGGTGAGAATAGGTCGCGCCTGTCGCTGGAATGATGTCGGAATCTCATTTTTTTCTTCCGCATGGTTGGAGAGAAGCGACGCCTTGTCCCATTGACGAATTCTCGCATACAGGTCAAATGGAGATACGATCAGACGGCCGGGCAACGACATGGAAAACACGCGGTCCAGTAGGCGAACCCCTTCGATTTCATCGATATCGTTCCAATGGTCCCAATCGATACTGGTCCAGATTTGCCTGGAAAGAACCTGGTTCTGAAAGGTGGCAAACGCGTCGGCGAACCGGTTTGCCGCTGTATAGATAGAATTTCCCAAAGCCCCCAACACCGAAGCGATTGAAGTGGTCAGAAAGCAAAAATCCAGATCCTTATCTATGAGCACTTTCGCCAATACCAGCGGACCGGTCACTTTCGCCCGGAATTGCGTATCGATATCTTCCACCGAGACATCCTTCATGACTTTAAATACCTGTCCCCCAGGAATGCCCGCAGCGTGAACGACTCCATGAATCGCGCCGTATTGGTGACAAACATTGGTCACGAGCTCGCGCATCTGATTTTCATCCGACACATCGACCTGATAATAGACGACAATAGCCCCGGAATTTTTTAGTCCCTCAAGCTGTCGCTCAGTTTTTCCAGACAAAGGTTTACGACCGGTCAAGATGAGAGTCCCGCCGGTTCTTTTCGCCAGATAAGCGGCAATTCTACCGCCAACATATCCCAGGCCTCCGGTAATGAGATACACTCCCTTTGGCCGGAGCTTGTATTCAGGCCGCCCTTCTTTCCAGGGCTTTATAGCTTCGAAGGTTTGAAGCCAACGATGCCTGCCCCGGTATGCGATGCACATGCCCGATTTTTCAGATTCCAACTCGTTTAAACATTGAATCGCCCATCGTTTTAGAAGATCTGGATGGGCGGCCGGCAGTAATATATCCAGACTGATACAATCAAAGTGTAAATATTCCTGCCCCATTACCCTGACCGCTCCCAAAATTGTCGCTTGCGAAGGGTCTAAGCTCTCTTCGCCGGTCACGTCTTGCATCCGGTTTGTAATCACGATCGTTTTCACCGGCGTATCATCCCCAACCTTGCCCAGAGCCGCAGTCCAATAAACCAGACTGACAAGCCCGTTGACGGAGGAGGATATATCGATACCCCATGCGTAAATTACCCGGGCGGGCAATAAGTTTCTCTTTTTTAGATCAGTGGCCAACAAGACGTACGATGCTTTATTCGAGGGATCGATAATGTATTTATCGGGACCGGCGGCTTCAAACACAGAACCTGTGGCGACGGAAATGACTGTACAATCGCGGATTCGTAATTCGTGAAGAATGAGATCCCCAAAACCCCGCCCGTCCCAAAATACCAAATACACATTTCCCGAGGCCCCGGCGATTCCCGGAGGGGTAAACGAAGGAGACTGCTTCCAGCTAGCGATATAGAACCACTCATCGATATCATCTCTTTTGCTCGGTGATTCGGCGGTCTCGGACCGTTTGCCCCCGCCGGAGAGAAGATGCCGATGATAACTCTCGGGAACGGAATAATCCTGCCTTTGAAAGGGATAACCCGGAAGCGGAAGCCGGAATCGCGGCTGAGTGTAAACACATTGCCAATCAATAGGGATGCCCAGCCCCCAAAGCTGTCCCATTTTTTTCCACCAATAATCGAGGGGCGACTGTTTTTTTTGCGCGGGCGGAATCAGACTGACTAAATTGTTTCTGGCAACGCCGTTGGAAATACGGCCAACCAGGGCGCAAAGCTCCCAACCGGCTCCAATCTCGATAAACACCGTATCAGGCTCATCCACCAACTGGCGGATACCGCTATAAAACTGCGTTGTCTCTGTTAAATGCTCACCCCAATACGCTGGGTTCAGGGCCTGATGTTCGGTCAAATAATTGCCGCTAACTCCTGAAATCATTGGTATTTGATTCTTTGAAAGCCGGATCGCTCTAACGGCGCCTACCAGTTCTTTTACCGCCGAAGCCATCATCGGAGAATGGGCGGCATACGGGACATCCAACCGGACTCCCAACATTTTGCGTTTTTTTAGTATAGCTTCACAATTGTCCAGTTCCGCCAACGGGCCGGATAAGACGCAGGATTCGCCATTGTCAATGGCAATGGCAAGGCCTCCAGCCAACAAAGGAGCCGCCTCGTCCCTGGACATTGGGACGCTGAGCATCCCTCCCGGCGGTTGAGATTGAATCAGATTTTCCCGGATGCAGATGATATTCATCGCGTCTTCGGCAGAATATATTCCTGAGACACATGCAGCCGCATATTCTCCGAAACTATATCCAATCACGGTATCAGGGCAAATCCCCCAATTTATCAATAAGCGCGCCAGCGCATACTCAAAAATAAAAATTATCAATTGGGAGTTGCCTGAGTATCTATTCCCCGAGTCCGCTTCGTTGGCTGAAGACTCAAGTAAATACCCGCGGCAATTTTTGGCGCCTAACCTTTCGGCTAATTCCAGCAACGTGTCCAGTTGGCTTCGAAAATACGCAAATTCATTATAAAGGTGCGCCGCCATGCCTGGATATTGTGAATCCTGACCGGAGAACATAAATATGACCGGAGGATTCTCCCTCCGAACAATTGAAGTGATAGCTCCCCTCGCCGATGTCCCCTGCAAAAACCGGTTCAACTCTTCGATCCCCTTCGCAATCATAAACCGGCGATGTGAAAAAGCCGCCCTTCCGACTTGCAGTGTATAGGCGAGATCGGATAAATCGATGCCATGTTCGGAGCTGAGATACTCCGCTAAATCGCTGGCTTTTTTATCGAGCGCTTCGGATGTCTTTGCCGACAGCAGAATCAAATATGGACAATCCTCCCTGTCCGGTGTCCGGCGAGAACCGGTTGGCGCCTCTTCCAGCACGATATGAGCGTTGGTGCCGCCAATTCCAAAAGAACTGACGCCGGCCCGTAGCGGTCCTACATTATCAGTAAGTACAATCGGCTTCGCTGCGACAAAAAATGGACTACCGGCAAAATCTATATTTGGATTGAGAGTGACAAAATGAAGGCTGGCGGGAATTTTGCGATTTTTCAGAGCCAAAACGGTCTTTATGAAGCCGGCAATCCCAGCCGCGGCATCGAGATGGCCAATGTTCGTTTTTACCGATCCTATGCCAATCGCTCCCTCTTTTATTGAGGTGAACGCCAGTTTTAACGCCTCCACCTCGATCGTATCTCCCAAACTTGTCCCAGAACCATGTGTTTCAATATAAGAAATTGTGGCGGGATCGACGCCTGCGGCTTTATATGCCGAACGAATCACTCCTGCCTGACCTGCGGTGCTGGGGGCGGTGAAACCGACTTTCGATTTGCCGTCATTGTTAAGGGCCGACCCTTTGATTACCGCGTGGACAAAATCCCTATCTTCGAGAGCCTCATCCAGAGGTTTGAGCAATACGACCCCCGCCCCTTCCCCACTGACGGTCCCGCTGGAGGAGGCGTCGAAGCTCCGGCAATACCCATCGGAAGAATTGATCATGCCCTTCTGGTAAACATATCCGGCGGTGCCTGGCGAGGAAATTCCCACTCCACCAGCCAGGGCCATTTCGCATTCGCCGCTTAAAAGAGCCTGGCACGCCAGATGAATGGCCACCAATCCAGTGGAGCACGCGGTCTGGATATTGATGCTGGGCCCCCTGAGGTTGAGATTATAAGAAATCCGGGTGGCCAGAAAATCTTTATCCCCCACATAATTGGCTCCTAACCGAGACGCGGAGGTTTCACCGCCGGCAACAGTCGCCAACGCCTCCCAGTAGAAATGAGGGGAGGCTCCGGCATAGAGACCGATGAGTCCTTTGAATGTGAATGGGTCGTAACCGGCGTGTTCCAACGCGTGCCAGACGACTTCGTGGAAGACGCGAATCTGTGGATCCATCTCCCGTGCTTCATCGGGAATATATCCAAAAAAGGCGGCGTCGAACAGATCTTTGCCTTCCAACACCGCTCCATTTGTTTTGACAAAATCGGGACGTTCGAGAAGTTCCGGCGGCACTCCTTTTTCCAGCAAGTGCGCATCGGAGAAAAAACGCACCGAATGAACGCCTCGCTCCAGATTCGCCCAGAACTCATCAATATTGCCGGCGTCTGGGAACCGCACCGCCATGCCTATGACAGCGATTTCAAGGCCGGTTGTTTCCGATTGACCATCCATATAATTCATTGATATCCTTTATAGTTCTTAGTACTTTATTTCACTGCCGCCAGATAAGGGAACGCCGAAGTGGTCAAATTGATACGCACCCGGTTGATGTTCTGAAACGAAGGTTCAATTTGCAATTCCCCAAAAATTTCCCTTATCGTTTTTCCCGCATCCAACGCGTTATAAACCAGCTTCGCCAGATGATCGTGGGAATTCAAGGGCCCGGGAAAGAACTGGTTTTGCGATTGTTCTTTGTATTCTCCCTTTTCGCCGCGGGAAAATAAACGGACACCGGTGGAATTTTTCTCGAAGCGATAATCTAAAAATTCTTCGCAGACATCCTGTTCGCCCTTGCGCTTATATGGAGAATCTTTCCGTTGCACATAAAACCAGAGCATCGGCGACTTTTCGAAGAGCAACAGATTCGATAATTGCCAACGCTTGAGATCATCCAACCCTTCATAGCGTCTCTGAAGATCGGAATCATCAAATCGCATATTCCAATTCAGCCTATTATCGGTCCTGTCGAATTGATTCACGCATGGAAGCAAGAGCTCGAGCCCGGCTTCATCCAGCAATGCGACAAAGGTTTCGATAGTGTAGCTATGCATTACTGGCTGCAACAAATTGTCCGCCAGATCCGCTTCATACGCGTTGGCAAACTGAAGCAAAAAATCCGCCATTAAATTTTTTTCGGGAAAAGAACGGATGAGATCCCGGGTGGTTTCGAGTTCCTTCTCCATGCTCATGGAGGCTCCATCGCCGCATAGTCCGCGAATGGCTGTTTGGAAGGCTCCTTGCAGCAACATATGATAAAAGTTGTATACCATCAATTCCATCACTCCGCCGGGTTTTAAGGAAGCGGCCAATCGTTTTAGCGGAACCAGTGGATCGGCATTGTGATGAATTACGCCGGTGCAGACGACAAAGTCGAATTCCTCTTCGTACGTCGCGTCATTGAGGCTTTTCTCTTCCAATTCCAGATTCTCCACTCCCAATTGAAGAGCAGAATCCTCGCTAGTCTCCAACGATGGCAGCGATATGTCGGTTCCGAGAACGCTGGCCCCGGGAAATTTCAACGCCGTGATCACCGATTGGTTTGTACCGCATCCTCCTACCCAGATCTTCGCGTTCGAAGGGATTCTGTCGCACTGCCAATAGCCGATGTCCTGATTTAGACGGCACGGCCAGAAGGATGGATCGCTATAGGCCTGAAACGTCATGGGAGGCCATGGATAATTGAACCGTCCGTAAAACTCCTTGTTCAACCGGTCCACATCTATTTGGGACGCGGCCAATTGAAGATTTAAACCATCCTTGACTTTTTTCATGAATCGCTCCTAAAATTTATCTCATTCACTTTCACGGCGAATCAACCGCTTCTTTCTATTTTCCAATCTACCGCTTGATCGGGAGGCGGACTCGTAACCGGCGATATCCAGAACAACTGGGTTTCCGCGCTCCGACTTCATCACGTATGAGCAGAAGGCGTCGATATTGGGATACGAAAACAACGTTACCACTTGAATATCGCGGTTGAACCGCTCATTGAACAACCGGTTTACCTTCAGAAGATCCAGGGATGTTCCGCCGATTTCAAAAAAATTGTCTTTGATGCCCACTTGCTCAATGCCCAGCACCTCTTTCCAGATAGACGCCACGGTTTGCTCCATGTCATTGCGGGGAGCCACAAAATCAGCTCCGGGATTGAGCAGGGTTCCGGCTGCCCGCAAGGCTTTTTCATCGGTTTTTCCGTTAGTGGTGAGAGGTATCTCCCGTACGATGTAATAGTGGGATGGAATGATATATGCAGGCAGACGTTTGCTTAGAAAATCTTTTAACTCCTGCGCTTCGATTCGAGCATCGGCGGACATAGGTACCAAATAGGCGGCCAGGTTCAGCCCCCGGTGGTTCTCCATTCCTAAGACAACCGAATCTTTGACGAGAGTGTGGTGACGTAACAAGGTCTCGATCTCCCCCAACTCGATCCGCACTCCGCGTATTTTTAATTGCCTGTCCCTACGCCCCAGATAAACCAGCTTGCCATCCGGAAGCCACCGCCCCAAATCCCCGGATTTATACATAATTTTTCCCGGGCAGAACGGATTCAGCAAAAAACATTCCGCAGTCAACTCCGGCCTGTTCAAATATCCGCGGGCCACGCCATCGCCGGAAATGTAAATTTCACCGATCCCGCCGATTGGAACAGGTCTCAGGTTTTCATTCAGCACATAAATCTGCACATTCGCGGCGGGCTTGCCGATGGGCACTGATTCTCCGGAATCCTCCCCGGGAAGGAAAAGATGTGAGACACAACCCACAGTGGTTTCTGTGGGACCGTATTCGTTAAAAATATCGATTTTATTGTCAAACTGTAGTGAAATAGCTGAGGCGAGACCGGTCTCCAGGGACTCGCCGCCGACGATAAGACGACGGATAGTACTATTGCCTGAAAAAGATCCGGCTTTTTCCCTAATCAGTTTCAAATGGGACGGCGTACATTTTACGAGATCCACCTCATCGCCGGAAAAGATACGGTCGATCAACAATCCCGGTTCCTCTTCACCATACAATACAATGGAGTTGCCGGTGGCTAGCGGAGTGAATATCGATGTGATGGTCAGGTCGAAGGAGATAGAGGTATAAAGCGGGAAGCGCACCCTCTCATCACCCACATACAGGTTTGCCGCCCAGGCGATATAATTGGCAAGATTACGGTGTTCCACCACCGCTCCTTTTGGTTTGCCGGCCGAGCCAGAGGTGTAGATCACGTAAGCGGGATCGTCGGCCGCAGGTCCGACAAAAGCCGCCTCTTTCACGCCGGATCGCTCCTGGCGGTTCACCTCGACAATCGTTGCCGAAGTTTGCTTCAACCATTCACTATCTTGATCCGTTTGGCCGTCGCCGATGACGACGATCCGGGCTCCGCTATCGGCGACCATGAATTTCCGCCGTTCAACCGGGTAAGAGATATCGATGGGCAAGAACGCCGCACCGCACTTCAGTACCGCGAATACCGACACCAAAAACTCGACCGACCGGGGCATCATGATCGCCACAATATCGCCCGCTCCAATTCCATAGCTTGAGAGAGAACCGGCAAACACACTGGAACGGCAATCTAGCTCTTCATAGGATAACCCAGGAGAGATCACTGCCGTAGCTTCCGGATGTTTGGCCGCTTGCCTGCGGAACATGTCGAGCACGGTACCGGAACTGTCGCAGAACGTCACGTTTGTATCGTTGAATTCCGTGATCAATTGCCCATGTTCCTGATGCGACAGAAATTCGGCGTCTCCTACGGAGGACGTTTTATTGACGAGAAAATATTCCAGTAAAGCGGAAAAGTGTCGGGCCAACCGTTGGACGCAACCCTGGTTCAACCGTGTGGCGTCGAACAATATATATCCCGAAACGCCGGATTCCCGTTTGTGGAAACAAAACGCCGCGCTCTCATTTGTATTGAGGAATTCGCTTTCATTGTGCAAACTATCGAGAATGCAGCAAATATCGGTGAATGGAGGTTGTGGAATATCCCCTTCTTCTTTGAATATATGCCATAACAACTGCCCCGACGGGTAATCCTGGTTTTGGTACGCATCCACCACCGATTCCTTCACCGATAACAGTAATTCACGAAATGTGATGTCCCCCTGCCATTGGTCCCTGATCCAGACGACATCATTGAGAGTCGTGTCAGAAACGTTGAGAAGGGAAACCGGGGACATCACCGTGATATCGCGTTGCCCGGTGTAACGGTGGATCAATATCTTCAACACAGTTACCAGAGCAATGTATAACGAAAGGTCGGATCCTTTTGAAAAACCACTCAATCGCTCATTAACGGATTGATCGAATCGGATTTCCACTTTTTCGAGCCGCGCTTGACCATCCCGTTCATCAGCGAAATCCACTCGCCGGAATGTGGTCAACATGGTGTCGGGGGTCAATTTTTCACACCAGTAGTCCTTTTGCCGAACGAAACTGGAATGAAGAAGTATTTCAAAATTGTTGGTATCCATCTAGAACTCCTTCAGGAAGCGGAATTAGAAATCGAAGTCCACTGCCATCTTTTGATTTTGGGCTTCGACGCGACCATCGGTAGACTTATTGTCTCCCTTTTGGCTCTTCCCGTGATTGGCAAGTAGCCGGTCGCGTGTTTCCCGGTCGATGAGTTCGATCTCACCGATTGTGATTGCAGCCAGATTAGATATGGCCGCAAGAACTTTTATATAATAGTCGCTGAATCGCAGGATCGTCTCGTTTTTAAACAAGCGGGTATTGTATTGCAGACGGAAATACAGACAATCTCCAGCTTCCAGGCCAGTGAGAGTCAAATCGAATTTCGACGTTTTATTGCGGTAATGTAGGCCGGAAGACTCTTTCGCGTCCAGGCTCCAATTGGTGAGTTCCTGCTCGAATTCTTTGGTGTTATGGAATGCGAACATAACGTCAAAGATAGGATTTCGACTGGGATTCCGCTTGACATTGGCCTGTTCTACCAAATCTTCGAACGGAAAGTCCTGGTTCTCAAACGCATCGAGACTGAGAGCTCTCACTTCCCGAATATAATCCAGGATTGTTTTTTGGCCGGTTGGAGCTAAACGGATCGGCAATGTATTGACAAACATTCCCATCACGCCCTCGAGGTCACTGTGTTGCCGCCCTGCAACCGGAGTTCCCACTACCAGGTCTTCCTGGCTGCCGATCTTTGCAAGCAAAATCGAGAACCCGGCAAGTAACGTCATAAACATCGTGGCGCCCTCGATGGAATTCATTTGGCGAAGCGAAGCCGTCATCGTCGCGTCCAGTTCGAATAACACACTATCACCGGCGAAATCCAGAATCGCCGGTCGTGGGAAATCAGTGACAATCCGTAACACTGGAATATTCCCTGCAAACCGTTCGAGCCAATACTCCCCTTGCTTTTTGATGGATGTTTGTTTTGTGATGCAACGTTGCCATTGGCAATAGTCCTTGTATTGAATGGTGAGAGGCGGCGGGGTTTCTCCTTGATAAAAAGCATGGAAGTCACGCTCGAATATCTCATGCGACACTCCGTCCGACACGATATGATGAAGATCCACTAGAAGGACAAATTCCCCGGACTTTGCCTCGATTGACGAAACCCTTATAAGTGGAGCTCTAGAAAGATTGAAGGGGCGAATCAAATCCTGAAGCCGGGTCTCCTCGTCATGGATCTGCAACTCGAAATCCACTGCTTCGTGCACCCGCTGAACCGGATCGCCTGCGACAATTGGAAACGATGTACGCAACGTTTCATGCCTGCGGATCACATTCAGGAAGGCTGATCTCAGAAGGCCCCAATCCGGTTCCCGCTCCAGTACAATGGTCTCCGGCATGTTGTAAGCCGTGGATTCCGGCGCCACCTGTTGGAGAAAATAAATGCGCTTCTGGGCGGACGACATGGGATAATAATCCATTTTTTCCACCGGTTGAATAGCCGCGAATCGTTCTTTCCGGGCTCCCTTGATATACGAAGCGAGTCCTCTTATAAAAGGCGTCTTAAAAAACACGGAGAGCGGGATGTCCACATCGAACTCTTTGTGCACCTTCGATAGCATTGTGATGGCTTTCAACGAGTGACCGCCGGCGGCGAAGAAATTATCGGTAACGTTGACAAGCGATGCGTCTTTGCCCAATACCGAAGACCACAAATCCGCCAACGCGCGTTCCAGATCATTCATCGACTGGGGATCGGCACTACGATCGCCAATAGTTGAATTTGCCAAAAGGGCTTTGCGATCGATTTTCCCGTTCGCGGTGAGCGGAATCTCCGGCACGACCGTAAAGGAGGTCGGAACCATATACGACGGGAGCTCGAGCTTCAACAATTCCAGAACCGGGGAGGTATCACTCTTTGGATCTCCTTTGGCAAACGCGGCCAGATAAGCGTCTCCAGCGGAATCATGATTGAGAAGCACTATTGCATCTTCGAATCCCCCCAGCCGGACGAGACATTGCTCGATTTCCCCCAATTCGATTCGAAAACCCCTGATTTTCACCTGATGGTCGATGCGGCCCAAAAATTCGATATTCCCATCTTCTAGAAAGCGAGCCAGATCGCCGGTGCGGTAGATGCGGTGCCCAGGAAGGAGAGGATGCTCCGGGAACGATTGAGAGGTTTGTTCCAGGCGATTTAAATAACCTCTGGCCAATCCAACTCCGGCGATGCACAGTTCGCCCGGAATGCCCACTCCCTGCAATTGCAAGTCACGGTTCATGATCACCAGCTTGATGTTGTCGATGGGAACGCCGATGGGAACGATACCCCTGGGATGGGTTTCCGAACAATCATAGCGGGACACGTCAACCGTCGCTTCGGTGGGGCCGTACAAATTGATCAACCGGGTGTTGTGAAGAGTAGTGAACAACTGATTGAATTTATCGCAATGAGCGGGTTTTAACGCTTCCCCGCTGGCAAACACACGCCGGAGAGTTCTCAATCGAAGCGATACACCGCCGGATTCGCAATATTCCATGAACGCCTGCATCATGGACGGTACAAAATGCATGGTAGTCACACCGGCCTTGCAGATGGTATCGATCATCGCTGCCGGATCCTTCTCCTTGCCCGGCGATAGCAGACATACGCGCGCTCCCGCCATGGCCCACCAGAACAATTCCCAGATGGACACATCGAACACCAACGGAGTTTTTTGCAAGATGACATCGCTCTCATCCAACGGCGTAAACCGTTGCATCCAGGAGATACGGTTAATCACTGGACGATGCTCGATCACGACTCCTTTGGGCTTACCGGTGGAGCCGGATGTATAAATAATATAAGCAAGATTTCCCGCTTCCACGATGCCCGGAAGTTCCGGCAAAGAAGCGCCGTCTTCCCTACAGGGCATCACTTCATCCGCTTCCACTAACAAAACCTCAGGCGCCGGCGAGGAGTTTTCTGCCAACCGCTTCGCCATATGGGCGAAGGGTCGCTGGGCGAGCAGTATTTTCACCGAAGCATCGCTGAGCAATAGGCGATTCCGCTCTTCCGGAATGTTGGGATCGAGAGGTAGATAGACTCCCCCCGCCATCAACACGCCAAAAATCGCGGGCGCCAACCGGATGTTCCGCTGCATCAAGAGCGCGATCGGCTGTTCGACTTTTATTCGTTGTTCAATTTGAAGATAAACTGCCAAACAACGCGCTTGCATCAACAGAAATTCATAAGAAAGCGAGTGGTCTTCGAATACGGTTGCCACCCGGTGGGGAACGCGCATTGCGGTCTCTTCCAACCAATGGTGGATGGGAATATCGGCTGCGAAGGGGTAATAAGTATCGTTGAATTCCTCGACGATGATTCGTTCGCGCTCTTCATTCAAATACTGGATGCCGCCGATCCGGGCTTCAGGGTTGTCCAAAACGCTCGCCACAACTCCTTTGAAGTAATCGATAAACAATTCGATGGACGAGTCGCAGAACAGGCTCGTGCAGTATTCAACTGTAAACCGCAAAGTCCCATCCAGATCTTCCACATCGAGACCAAGATCGAATTTTGCCGAAGTGATCTCGTTTCCGATTGGAACGATCTCCAGGCCGGGTACATCGAGAGCCACCCGCTCGACATTTTGCATCGCCAGCTTCACGTCGAATAGCGGATTGCGACTGGTATCCCGCGGCACATCGATGTTCTCGATGAGATCTTCGAATTGATAATCCTGATTCTCAAAAGCTTTGAGCGCCCTATCTCCCACATCCCGTAAAAATTGTCGGCATTGGATATCCCTTTTGGGGAAGTTCCGCATCGCCAGAGTGTTGACAAGCATGCCGATCACCAATTCAAGGTCGGCGTGCCCGCGTCCCGCCACCGGCGTTCCGACTACGATGTCTTCCTGCCCGCTCAAAATCGAGAGCCAGATATTCACCAGGGCGAGAAGCGTCATATATAAGGTCACCCCCTCCTGTTTAGCCAGAGCCTTCAAACCCTCGCTCTGCTCCTCGCTCAACAGGAACTGTACCACACGCCCCGCGAATGATTGCATAACGGGCCTGGGAAAGTCTGTGGGCAATCGAAGTACCGGTAGCTCCCCGGAAAATGTCTCCAACCAGAATTTCCGTTGCACTTCCATCGCCCTCTTCCGGCCCTCACTCTGTTGCCATTCGGAATAATCCCGGTATTGGATTCTGGGCTTCAATAACGACGCGCCCTGGTACAGGGACATCAATTCCTTCATGAAGAGTCCTATAGAGATCCCATCGGTGATGATGTGATGCATATCCAGAACCAGCACATGCTCTTCCGGCGAGAAGCGAATCAACAGCACCCGGAAAAAGGGTGGTTTTTCAAAATCAAAGGGCCGGATGAAGTCGGAAATCAGCACACCTGTATCCGCGGTCGAAGCCTCGATAGATTCAATCTCAAATTCGACGGAAGCGTGAATGACCTGCACTGGGATTCCGTCCAGCAGGCGAATGGAAGTTCGAAGGCTTTCATGACGATCGATCATTGCCGAAAACGCCTCGCGCAACCGGGGGGCATGCAGCCGTCCCGCCACTCTTACCGCCTGGTGCTGATTATAACCGGTACTGCCGGGATCCAATCGTTGAAGGATGTCCAGCCGCAGTTGAGCCGAACTGAGAGTGTAGTATTCTTTCTTTTCAGAGGGGGAAATCCCGGTGTGCTCTTGAGACCTATTCTGCGTCAACCGGCTTGCCAGGCCAGTGATGGTGGGATGCCGGAAGAATTCCTGCAATGGCGCCACGACGTTCAGTTCCTTGTGGATGCGGGCGATCATGTTGATGGCGCTGAGAGAATCGCCTCCCAACTCGAAGAAATCATCGTCCGCTCCCACATCGCGAAAACCGAAAAAATGTCGCCAGATGGAAGCGAGGGATATCTCCATGTCAGTTTCCGCCGCCCTGAAAGCGGTTGCCAGAGGGGGACGATCATAATATCGTTTTGTATCTGAACGATCGCCTTCATCCAGGCGATTCAAGGACTCCAGCCGGACCCAACGGTCGATGCGGGCTTCGAGGTCTCCGGCGGACACGATGACCTGGTGCTCCGTGCAATGGGAGAGAATGCGCCGGAAGGTTTCTATTCCTTCTTCGGGAACCATCGCCAATTTGAGCCCCTCGCCGCCGATGGAAGCG
>JAHELQ010000038.1:14916-19438 GCA_024644125.1 Candidatus Aminicenantota bacterium
CCCCGTTCCGAAGTGAATCGAACCGCCAATCGGCCCAATTCACACTCAACCAATGGGTTTTGGAATTACGTCCGAATTCATGAGCCATCAGATCCATCACAGCGTTCGACGCGGCATAGGCGGCGAATCCCACGCCCCCGAGCACCGGGGACAATGACGAGATAAGAAGACAAAAATCAAGATCCCGCGCTTCCGCCAACCGCCGGATCGACATCGCGCCCTCAATTTTTGGCGAAAAGTGCTTCCGGCAATCGGAGTCGTCGATTTGATCTATGGTCGTCACCGATCCTTCGCCGACAAAACCTGCGGCATGGATGATGCCGTCGATGGGCCCCAGCTCGCGCTCGGCAGCGGCGATAACGCCTTCCAGAGCATCGGCGATCGCAACATCCGCTGTCGCCGCAATGACCCGGGCTCCCAAACGCTCCAGTTCCCGGACCTTTTCCACGCCGGAAGGCGACGATGAACGGGATACCAGAATTAGGTCTGCCTGCCACTCTTCCGCCAGATAACGCGATAAGATGAATCCGATATTTCCCAGACCGCCAGTCACCAGATAGACACCCCTCTTTCTCAGTAGAGAATTCCCTGCCTTTGGCCCAGGAAAGAAGGCTGGTTCGACCACTTGCCGCCAACGACGATGATTGCGATAGATGATGGCGATATCGGTGCAATCGTACATACACTCTTGAATTAACGAGCCAGAATCGGCCGCTTCCATATCCACAATTCTGGTTCTGAGATGGGGATACTCCTGGGGAATCACTTTGGCGGGTCCTAGTAAGGCTGCGTTGAAGGGATTGATGGCATCATCGGCATCCATTTCAAAAGCTCCGGCGGTCAAAAATATGAGCAAAGCCTCATCTATTTCATCTTCCCTTGCCAGCGCTTTTGCCAGATACAACACCGAATAGAAGCCCAGGTCGAGCCCGCAATCAGCTTCTTGACCGGAAAAGCCGTGAATCACCCGGTCTGGAAGGAGAGTTAGCTTCTTGAGTTCCTTGAAGAGGGCGATATAGTGTTCTCTGTTTCTGGGATCAATGGTGAAGTCACGTTCGCCGCAAGGCGAAAAACTCTCGCCACTGTAGACGATAACGACCTTAGCTTCGAGGTTTCTCAGGAGTAGCGCCGTCTCTTCGGCAACCGAATTCTGATGGGCGAACACCAACCAGCGTCTAGTTCTGACGGCATGGGCGTCGATTTTCGGCAATTTTGCCGTCCGTTGCCATTGGGGCCAGTAGAACCAGTCGTCAATATTCTCTCTTTTGAGGATGTCCACCTGCCGGGCCGAAGGAAGATTCGCCTCTTCCAGGACTGAGCGTTCGATCCAGAATCGCTTCCGTTGGAATGGATAGCCGGGCAAGGAGACCCGCCTGGAGTGGCGGCCGGCGAAGATCGAGCTCCAATCGATTGTCTGTCCATAAAGCCAGAGTTGCCCAATCTTGTTTAGCAGATAGAATTCGTCATCCAGATTGTTGGCTTCGGATCTCATCAAATTCAAGGCAAACCGTTTCGCCTCATCCGGAAGGCGGCGTCGAAGCAACGCCGTGATATCGGCGCCCGGACCCACTTCGAGGAAGAGAGCTCCGGCTCTCTCCAATAAAAGGTCGATTCCCGGGGAGAATTGAACTGTTTGTCGCAAGTGGTTCACCCAATAGCCGGGCTCCATGACCTCTTCTCTCTTCAGCCATGTCCCGGTGACATTGGAAATATAGGGAATGCGGGGAGTTTTGAACGCCACTTTTCGACATTCAAGCATAAAGGCATCGAGGATCGGCTCCATCATCGGCGAATGGATGGCTCGGTCGGTCTGGATTCCCGTAGCGAACAAACGTTCGCCTTTGAGTTTGTTCTCGATGAGGGCAATCTCCTGCACAGGACCGGATAATACACAAGTCGAACCGTTGTCGATGGCGATAGCCATACCGGCCGACAGAAACTTCCGGGCTTGTTCAACCGGTAGCGGCACGCTCAGCATCGCTCCATCCGGGCATTGTTTCACCAACTTGCCCCGGGCGACGATCAAGCGCAGAGCCTCCTCCAGAGTTAAAACTCCCGCCACTGCCGCGGCCGTGTATTCGCCGAAACTATAGCCGATCATTCCCTGGGGTGTGATTCCCCACTCTTGAAGAAGCATTGCCAGGGAATATTGGATCGAGAACATCATGACTTGTGCGATCTCAAAATCATGCGCATCCAGATCCGCAGTATTTGTTGGCAGAAAAAACTCCGCCGCGATATCGATTCCAAGATCGGAACATAAACGGCAGCAACGTTCGAGTTCTGTTCGGAAGATGGGTTCGGAGATGGCGAGCTGCCGGGCCATACCTCGATATTGAGAACCCAATCCGGGAAACACGAAAAAAATCGGCCGATCCTCGATCGTTGTTTGAAATGTCGCAGGCCGGACTCCATCTTTGCCGGTCAAGGCGTCGAGCGCCTCTCGCCGTGTTTTGCAGCAAATCATCCGGCGATAGGATTTCGGGCTTCTTCCCACTTGCAATGTATAAGCGATATCTTGCAGACTGGCATCCGGCGTTCGGTCAATATGAAGCGCCAACTCCAGGGTCGCCTGGTCCAGCGCTTCGGGAGATCGAGCGGACAGCGGCAAAATGCAGGTTACGTGATCAGTCTCTTCCAGCGATTCGCGTTGCAGCGGCGGAGCTTGTTCAAGAATAATATGGGCGTTGGTACCGCCGATGCCGAAGGAACTGATGCCCGCCCGTAGAACTTGATCAGGATGCCCCCATGCCTGAAGTTGCCGGTTCACATAAAAAGGACTGCGGGTAAAATCGATGCGGGGGTTTGGGAATTGATAATGAAGACTGGGAGGAAGCTGCCGATTCTTGAGAGCCATGATTGTCTTGATGAGACCGGCGACTCCGGCCGCGGTATCCAGATGGCCGATATTGGTTTTAACCGAGCCAATGGCGCAAAAACCGGTTTTGGGGGTACCGAAGGCCTGAATCAGCGATTCGATTTCGATGGGATCCCCAATGGGGGTTCCGGTGCCGTGCGCCTCGATGTACCCGATGGTCTCCGATTCGATGGCGGCTTCCCTCAGGGCGCGTTTGATCACATTCACCTGTCCCTGCACTCCGGGCGCGGTAAAACCCGCTTTGCCGCTGCCGTCGTTGTTGACGGCGGAGGCGAGAATCACCGCGTGAATATGATCCCTTTCTTCCCTGGCGGCGGATAATGATTTGAGTACAATCATCCCGGCTCCTTCGCCTCCCACGACACCGCTGGCTTCGGCGTCGAACGCGTGGCAATGACCATCTTTCGATAGAATCATCCCCTCCTGGTAGCGATACCCGAGATGCTCCTCTGCGGAAATACTCACGCCGCCGGCAAGAGCCATCGAACACTCCTTCGACAATATGGACCGGCACGCCATGTGGGCGGCCACCAACGATGTGGAGCAGGAGGTCTGAATCGCAACCGCAGGTCCCTTGAGATTCAATTTAAATGCCAGGCGGGTGCATAAAAAATCTTTATCCGTCAATTGCGATGCGGTAAAATGGCCGATTTCCCGGCTTTTGCCCGACATCACACTCAAGGCGTTCCACTGGAAGTTGGACGAGGCCCCGGCGAATATCCCGATGGATCCTGCAAACGATAATGAATCGTAACCTGCGTCTTCCAATGCGTGCCAGGCCACTTCGTGGAGTAACCGCACCTGCGGATCCATGATTTCAGCTTCGCGGGGCGTGTAACCGAAAAATAATTCATCAAAGTATTCTTTATCTTCCAACAGGCCGCCGCGGCAGGGAACGAAGCCAGGGTCGCGCACGATGTATTCTTCGATGCCGGCTTCGATGAGTTCTTCCCCGGTGGCAAAGGCAATGCTCTCCACTCCGTTTTTAATGTTGTCCCAGAAGGAAGCGATATCTCCCGCTCCGGGGAAACGCCCCGCCATTCCGATGACGGCGATTCTCGAATCGTCGAAGCCGGCATCGACTACATCTTCTTCCATTTCACCGGTGGAAGAGAGGATAAACCTGCTCAGGGACCTAACAGTGGGATATTGAAACAGAATGGCCACCGGAAGAGCGAGATTCAACTCTTCGTTCAATGTATGAGTAATCCTGACAATATTGATAGAGTTGCCGCCCAGATCGATAATATTATCGGTAACTCCAACGGAGTCGATCCCCAGGACGCGGGCCCACACTCCGGCGATTGCCGCCTCGGTATCGTTTGTCGGCGGTACGAAGGGGGCATCGAGGCCTGTTCGTGTCCGTTTGGGTTTGGGAAGCGATGCTCGATCGACTTTGCCTGTGGCGGTAAGAGGAATCGCTTCAATGTGTACAAACATGGAAGGGATCATAGCGGATGGAAGATATTTTGCCAGGTGTTGTTTTAACAATGCGATATCCACCGCTTCCGAGGAGGCGATATACGCGCACAACTCGAGCTGGCCATCGCCGGTATCCACCGCTTCCACGAACGCGTCATCGATGGCTTCATACTTGCGAAGACAACTCTCGACCTCGCCTGTCTCGATGCGGTTGCCCCGGAT
>JAHELQ010000039.1 GCA_024644125.1 Candidatus Aminicenantota bacterium
CAAACGGGATTCCACCAGCAACCGATACTTGTATTCCAGCGACGCGATCCACATCGATCACGATTCGATCGCCGGGCATGTCGCCATCACAAAAAAGGCGTTGATTATCGACGATGTGTACAAAATCGAATCCGGCGTGCCATATGGATTCAACCGGAGTTTCGACGAAAAATACTCGTACCGGACTAAAGCGGTGATGACTGTACCCCTCATTACCAGCCAGGGAAAAATCATCGGTGTGATGCAGATCATCAATCCCAAAAACCAAAACGGCGCGATTCATCGATTTGAGGCGAGGCACAAACTCATCGTCTCTTATTTCGCCAATCACGCAGCCATTGCCATCGAGAAGGCGATGATGACGAGGGAGATCATTTTGCGGATGATCAAGATGTCAGAATTACGGGATCCCACCGAAACAATCCCCCATGTGAACCGGGTGGGCGCATATTCAATTGAAATTTACCATAAATGGGCCTCAAACCGGGGAATCTCTCTGGACGAGATCAAAAGCGTCAAGGATACCTTGCGAATCGCGTCCATGCTCCACGATGTGGGCAAAATTGGAGTGAGTGACACCATTCTCAAGAAGAACGGTTCGCTAGATGCCGAGGAATCGCATTTGATGAAAATGCACACCATATTCGGAGCCCGGTTGTTCATGGATAGGACATCCGATTGGGATGAAATGGCGGCAGAGGTGGCCATCAGCCATCATGAAAAATGGGACGGCAGCGGCTACCCGGGCCATGTACCGAACATCCAGCGCAACGAGATCCTCTTCGGGCCGGGGAAAAAAGGGGAAGAGATTCCTCTCTTCGCGCGGATAGTGGCATTGGCGGATGTGTATGACGCATTGATGTCGGAACGTTATTATAAAAATGGTTGGTCTGAGGGGCGGGCGCTGGATTTTATCCAGCGCGAACGGGGCCGGCATTTCGACCCCGCGGTTACCGACGTGTTTTTCTCAATTTACGATATTATCAAAGCTATCCAGAAAAAATACGATTCTTGTGTTAGAAGTGAAATCTGACCTGCCCGAAGATCCGTTTATCGGTCTGACGGCTGGTGATATCCTTGATCCATCCGGTACGCTGCACCGCTTCGTAATTGACATGCAATTCGGTATTCGTTCCGGGAATCATGTACCCCATGCCGACGTTGTAATCGAACCGTGAATCTTCCAGATTGAAGTCGTCGGTGATTGTTTCGTAGAAACGGTCCATCCCTTCCACAGAATTGTAGTAGGTGTAGCGGAGGCCGGCGTCCAATTGAATGTTTTCATACTTGAATCGGGCCCTGGCTTCGGCGGTATACCCAAAGGCGTAATAATATCCATAATTGGCAAGGGTCGCTTTTACTCCCTCGAGGTTTGTGTCCTGGGTGTAGTCGGTGAGAGCCTGCGAATTGATCAGAGAGAAGTCGAGGTACGCCTCGATTGATAGACGGAATTCGGTTTTGGGGGTGAAGAAGTTGATGTCGAACACCGGACCGATGATATGGATTGTCGAGAATTTATCGGTGAATGCAGTAGGAGTAGGGATATCTATGAATTCATCCGAGAAGTAAAATTCGGTACAGGAGTCAAAATGAAAGATGGAGCGCCGCTGATACAATTCAAAAGAAGAGCCGGCTCCCCAAAACAAGCTGAATCCTCGTACGCCGTCGCCGGTATCCTGGATTTCCTGTTTCGCTCGGCCGGGTACTACGATTTTAGTGGACGCGCGATACTCCTCCATCCCTTCAGGTCCAAAGGCGATGTCAAAATGAATGCGGCTGGACATGACATCCTTGAAGCCGAGATCGAAGGAAGCGGCTTTGCCGTATTGGGGAATATTGATAATCTCCGTATCGAATCCAAAGTGGGCGTTGGAATACTTCTCGCCCAACACCGAATAGGAACCGCCCTTGTACCCTGCAAAAACTGTAAAACGATGAGCGTGATTGAATGGCGCGGGCGGATACAAACGACGGCTTTTTTGATCCAACCAGTGGTTGAAGGAGAGAATCGGATCGAACAAAGTACCGATGATTGTATTGATGGTTCCAGGCCGGTCCAGAAAATATTTACTGGTTTGGTACAGGGCCTCTCCAATGGAGAAGCCCCCGATGGAGGTGAGGATATTGTCGTTGACCGACACCACCTCGCGCCATTCCACAAAATACTCCCAATACAGGGAGGTCAATGTGTTGAACAAAAAGGACTCCGCCCAGGTCAGATTATTGCTGCGGGCAAAATTATAATACAAGGCGCCGGCAACGCTATGGGTCCAATTGGTTTGGAAACAATTGGAGTCGAATTTATGCGCTTCAAATGAAAAAAACCTCCGTTTTTGGTCTTTCCAGGTGAGCTGAAACTGCCAGTCTTCAATCCATTTGGTATATTTGATCCAATAGTTGGTCTGAGACGTCCCCAATAACGGCAACAATTCGAGGACCGCGCGCCCCAGGCGTTTCTTTTTCCAGGATATGTTCTGCTGTTGAGCTTCTTCTTCTTGTTTTCCGTTGTTGTCGAATAAAGCCAGATCTGAGTCAAAAAACTCCTCAAAATCACAAATCTCGAACGAACCTTCGGATTCGGTCAATTCGCGCAATTGAAAACTACTGCCAGATTCATCGAATCGTAGTTTTTTTTCCTTTTTGGCGGGTGTAGCTAGAATGGAAGCTTGAATCACAAAAATCAATAAAATCATATAGACAAAATTTCTTTTTCTAATCACGATTGGGTCCCTCTATCTGGTGGAATTAAAATTAGAAAATAACACAAATGAGGGATGCTGTCAAATGAAAATACGGGCTGAGGAGAGTGACTGTCAAAAATTTTACCGGCGAAATAGAGTTCAAACAAAATTATAGTTATTCTGGTTCCCGGAGGTGAATGTAAAATCGTTCTCATCCTCCTTGAACAAAGCCCTCAACAAATCCATCACCGGCTCGGGTACAACGGTGGATACTTTTTTTTGCTCAGGTTCGCAGACAACTTCACCGGTTCGCGCCCTCATAAACGACGGGGTGTCGATGTGCCGCAATGCCACGTAACCCTGGCGCTCGATGAACTCATCGGTGATCGCCATCAATTCATCATCCTCTACCAATACCGGCCAAACCCCGGAACCTTCAAATGCGTACTCGTTCATAAAATACATTTTTTGCCTCCGTAGACATTATAATGCTGGAGGTGTGCCAAATAATGGCGTACCGAATTGAAAAGGAAAATTAATTCATGTAGACGTCATTCATTTGAGAGATGATTTCTTTGATCCTATCACGCAACTCAGGGGGACCTATGACCTCGGCGTCGGAACCGAACCTCAACACGTCACGGATCACTTCCCGGAAATCCACCACCGGAAAGCGGAGAATCAGGCTCCCGTCCGGTTTCTCTTCGGTGGTTTGCCCGGGGAACCAGATTTGATCCCTGACCATAGCGGCGATCGTGTGGTTGAACCGGATATCCACCTGCCGAGGAGTGCCTTCGAAAAAAATCCCATAATTGTTTTCCAATAATCGCCCGTAATCCTCATCGAGAAGCTCTTCTCCGACATGTTCATCCAGCGCTTCCACTTCCATGACCCGGGAGAGGACAAAATCCCGGATTCCACGCTTCGCTTCGCAATGAGCTATCAAATGCCAGTTCCCCATATACAACAACAAATGCAAGGGACTGACAATCCTGTCGGACTGTTGATTGGTGTAGGCAGACCGGTAGTGGATCCGGCATTTGTAATTGTTGCAGAGACAATAAACCACAGCCGCAAAAATCACAGGCTTCACCGCGTAATAACGTATATTTTTAAGAGAAATCTTTTTCTCCAGTTCTGTCAAATCTACATCGATATGGGCGTAAATCTTTTTGAAGAAGGTATCGATCTTTTTTTTGATTTCTTCGTCCGGGATTGTGGTGGAGAGCCTTTTGGAAATGATTAACGAAACGATCTCCTCCTCCGAGGTCCATATCCCGGGCAAATCGAAACCTTCATTGGAATAGTAATAACCATTGTACTCATTGGAGTACTCGATGGGCGCCCCGAAAAAATCCCTCATAAATTCGATCTCTCGCGAGGCCTGCCGCCGGGAGATTTCAAATTTGTCCATCAGGACCCTCAGTTTCGGATATTCCTTCTGCTTCAACCGGGCGTGAAACCACAGATACCGTTCAAAGGCAAGCCGCTTCGCCATCCTGTTAATAAACCATCATACTGAGGTACGCCACAACTTCACTGAAATCACCGGAGACCTTTCCCGAATGCGTATATTCCACTACCTCAGCTTGCCGAGCCCCGGCTTTGACCGCGGCGGCCAGCATCATCACGGTAGGCGACACGCCGCACATTGTAATACCTTCGCGGGAGACTGTCTTGAAAAGGCCGGCGGGGTCGAGTTCGAGGATTCGGTCGATAGCTTTCCGGTCTTTTATTTTGGCGGTTTCCGCATCGATGTAATGACTCATGTCTGTTGAAGCCACGATCAATACATTGTCACTCCCAATCAAAAGCTCCGCCAGTTCCGCGCCAGCCACAAGAAGGTGTTCTAGATTTCCCGACGCAACGGTAATCGGAAGAATAGTAGCCGCAGGATTCACCACTTGAATGAAGGGCACCTGCACTTCCAGCGAATGTTCTTGAGCCGAAGCGATCGTATCGATTGCAAAAACGGAAGACTTTTCAGCCAATTGACGTGCCAGGTACGATGCAACAGGGATCTCACCCAACGGCGTACCCCAGGAATCGTTACCGTCTATGGCAAACGGGTGGCCAAATCCCCGATGATTCACTCCAAGCACAATCACCACATCCGGGATATAAACTTTACTGAAAATAGTGCCGGCGCAGCCGCCCGAATATGTATAGCCGGCATGCGGGGAAACAATGCCGAGTACTCTTCGTTTTTTTTCAGAGGGCTGTACCAGACGGGTAACCTCCGACCGGAGACGTTCTCCGTCACCTGGGTAAAACATACCGGCTACGGCAGGTTTTCTAACCATCAGATCCTCCTGGTCGAGACATAAGCCTGAACGGTTATTTGTCAGGCCATCCTATAATATAATGCCGCCAATTCGTTCTGTCAACAGTTAAACCTCCCAATTGATCGATTCATTCGCGATAAAATTAAAAAAAAAGATTTTTTTGCTGGCTTTGCCGGTGTCATTATTGGCGATTTCATGATAAAATAAATATTAAATGGTTGTTATAGTTGCTAACAAAACTTGTTCACGCGATAAATTAGCGAGGAAAAAGTATACGCCCATCCAGATGCCTGAATTGATGTGTTTTCACAGGTATCTTAATAATATAGGAGGTTAAGATGAAAAACAACAAAATTGTTCTTTTACTGACCATCTTAATTTTTGTGTTTACCATTAGTACATATGCAAAAACAGTCAAGGCTTACAGATTAGGTACTTACCCTCTGATTAAAGGTGGCGTTGCCGACGTCGATGCTTTAAAGACTAAACTGTTCAAGAACGATGAACAGGTGAAAAAAGGCTTCGAATTAGCAGGGCATGCGGATCTATATCTGCCCTTTATGAACGCGCTCGAAACTGCCGAAATTGTGGAAAAAGAGTTCCCCACAGGAACGGTTCTTTCCTGGATGATCTATCGTCCCGGTTCGAAAGTTAGAGTCGCCAAAGATCTCGAATGGGCGTCCACCAAACCGTTAAAAGCGTTTACCTTTACTCTGAAACAGGGCTGTACCAACTATCACTTCGTGATTCCCAAGAAGTGCGGTAATGTCTCCTTTTACCAAATAACTGAAGATTGTCCGGTTTGTAAAATGGATGTCACTCCTGAAAAGGCGAACCTTAACGACAAAATCACCGTAGATTTGAGCGGCACCAATTGTGTGGATGCCATTGAAATCGAAGTGATGGCTGCCGATGGGAGCAAAGTCGCCGGAACTACTATGGACAGTGCCGGTAAATGGGAAACCAGCTTTGATAAGCCCGGTGAATACACCATCAAAGCCAAAGCCTCCAAAGCCAATTGTGAAGCTTCTGGTTGCGAAGCCAGGGTTATTATCAATGCCCCGCCGGTATGTTGCGTGAAAGTCGCGTCCGATAAAACGCACTACACCAACAAACCTGTGGTTATCGATGCTTCCTGTTCTAACGATCCGGATGGGAAAATTGTGAAAGGAGTTTTCGAGGTAAAAGACGAAGCAGGCAATGTCGTTGCCACCCATAACATGACTGGCGACAACCTCATTTGGGAAAACAGCTTCGCCAAAGCCGGACTCTACACTATCTGCTTGTCAGTGGAAGATGATTTCGGCGCAGCCTGCACATCCTGCGAAACCAAATTGGAAGTAAAACGCAAATTGTTCTTCCCCATGGTTGCGGCAGGCCCGATGTTGGCTAAAGGTACTTACAGCGGCTATCTTTTCGCCAGGGGAGGCGTAGGCTTCTGGGCAATCCCGGATGTTCTGGACCTGACCTTGAGCGTAGGCGGCGCGTTGACCTTAGCCGGTGAACCTTTTAAATCATTGGTGATGGGAACCCTGGTTCTTAATTACCATGCCGGTCCGCTCTATTTCGGCGGTGGTTTAGGCTTTACCACCAAAGTTAGAAATGATTGGGATGGCGGTTTGAACCTGGTCGGAAACATTGGTTTCGATATTATCAAAACCCCGTCTTCGGCCGGTTCCATTTTTGGAGAACTGAGAGTTCCTACCGGGAGCGAATATGAATTCTCCAAAAACCACATGATCTTATTGGGTTTCAAATACATCTTTAACCTTTAAAAACGAAGAACTTAAGTTCTAATAAAACCGGGGCGCGGTTGTGGCTGCGCCCTGGTTTTATTATTTTTAACCTCAGATAGGAAACAAACATTCCAGGTAATTTCAATATTAATAGTTATCATGTATAATATGTGATGAATTTTTTTTGGAAAGAATTTTTCCGAGGCAGGAGATATTGGGGATCAGTCATATTTCCCGCCAGCCTGGCATTGGCGATTATCGATTTTGTGAGACCCGATTTATACTTCAACAGGAATTACGTCAAGGGATGGCTCCTTTTCTGGGGAGTAGCCCTGGCTTATCATTATATCCGTCTTATACTCGCTCCCCCGATTCTAAGATGGAAAAACTGGCTGGAAAAAATGCGGGAAAAACAGGTCAGGGGAATTGTCGATAAGAATCCCGAATATCAAACGATATGCTACCATTGCAAAACGTATGACCAGAAAAAAAAAGTCTGCATCCGTTTGCGAAAAAACAAACGGATCAAATGGATAAAAATAAACAATTACGATCAAAAAGACTATTGCCTCTACTGGCGTCGGTTTTGATAAGATTTCATGGAGAGGTTCCCGGCTATTCCCCGTAAACCAGATGGCGATCTTTTACCACGATTTCTCCAGATTTAATGATTGTGTGGATGGGATTGATGCCGATGTGGTAAGCCATATAGCTATAATCCGGTATATCCATCAACAAAAGATCAAGACGCTTACCGATAGCAATAGATCCCACACGCTTTTGCCGGTCAATCGCATAGGCGGCGTTTATGGTGACGGTATTGAGCGCCTCCTCAATGGTGAGTCCCAATTGGAAAATACCTAACAGCATAATAAACAATTGCGACGATATCATCGAACTTCCTGGATTAAAATCACTCCCAAGGGCGACGATTCCATTTTTCTGGATTACCTGGCGGACCGGCGCATATTTTTTCATCTTTAGAAAAAAAGAAACCCCGGGCAAAAAAACGCACGACGTGTCGGAAGCGGATATCGCCTCGATCTCTTCGTCAGTCATCGCGATCAGATGCTCAGCGGATAGGGCTTTTTTTCTTACAGCCAACAACGCCGCGTTATTGGAGCTGAATTCATCAGCATGAATTTTGAGTTTGAAGCCCTGCTCGATCGCCCGGTCGAGGTAGTATTCAGCCTCGTCGTATGAAAAATAACCATCCTCGCAAAAAATATCGACAAATTCAGCCAGATCGCGTTCTCTTACCTCTGGCATCACTTCCTGAACCAGCATGTTCAAAAATTCCATATTACGACCGGTATATTCCTCAGGAATTTCATGGGCGCCTAAAAAAGTGGGAACCAACTCTACCGGATGAAAGGCGTCCACTGCCTTGATGGCTTCCAATTGTTTTAATTCATTCTCCAAATCCAGACCATAGCCGCTCTTGGCTTCACATGTGGTGGTGCCGGTCAGCAGAATATGATTGAGCCGCTCTTCGCTCGCATCGATCAATTGGTCTATGTGGATATCGCGGGTTTTTCGAACCGTTCCTTTAATACCACCGCCTTTTTGCGCAATTTCCTGGTAACTTACTCCCTGAAGTTTCATACGAAATTCATCCTGCCGGGTACCGGCAAACGGCAAATGGTTGTGAGGATCGACGAAACCGGGCATGGCCACAAATATCGAGCCATCGATCACAACGGCGTCTTCCGAGAGGAGGCAATTTTTGTTGAAATCTTCCTCAAAGCCGATAAATGTAATATCCTCGCCGGTTGCTCCCACCCAAACATTGTGTGAAACCCGGATAGAATTGAGTTCAGCTCCACGAACCACTAAATCATTGGCTGGATTGATCAACTCTTTGATATTTTTTATCAGCGTGTTTATTTCTATCATTTTTTCTCCGTGATTTTCGGTCTTTGAAATACCGGGACATCGAGATAATCGTCAAATTCATCGGGATTGTGGCTGAGACTGGGCAAATTGACCTCATTGATATACTCGAAATTTTCAGACAAATTAACAGAGTTTTCGCGTTTTTGAAAAGGATTCCGATCCTCGTGTTCCTTCTTTTTCGGCATAAAATTATCGATACCCGACGGAGTAGGAGTCCGGGCCATTGATTTATTGAAGGATTGGCCATTGGGGGTCAACTTATAGGCCGGTTGGTTTTTTAATCCCTCGCCTCTAAAACCTGTAGCGATCACAGTTACGCGCAGCATATCCCCCATGTTTTCGTCATCCACGATTCCGAATTTGATCCTGGCGTTGGGAGACGCATTTCCTTTGATAATAGTAGAGATATGTCCAATTTCTTTCAGGCTGAGAGTCGATGATGCGGTAATATTGTAAAGAATTCCGGTCGCGCCTTCGATCGAAACGTTGTCCAGGAGAGGAGAGCTCAATGCTTTTAGTGAGGCTTCTTCCGCTCTGTTTTCCCCTCTGGCTTCACCGGTTCCCATCATGGTCATCCCTTTTTCCGACATGGCGGCACGCACATCGGCAAAATCGACATTTTGATATCCTGCGTTATTTATGATATCCGAGATTCCCCTTACCGCTTTCAACAATATTTCGTCAACTTTTTTATATGCTTCTTTATAGGATATATCGGCATCTTCCAATTCAAACAATTTTTGATTTGGGATGACGATGATGGCATCGACGCTTTTCAGAAGGCTCTGAATCCCCTCGTCCGCAACCTCCATACGAGAATTCCCTTCAAAATCAAACGGTTTTGTCACTACCGCCACAGTTAAAATTCCCATTGAAGCCGCGTGATTCGCCACGACTTGCGATGCTCCGGTGCCGGTACCGCCTCCCATTCCGGCAGTAATAAAAACCATATTGGCGCCTTCGAGCACATCGATGATGGCTTCGGTATTTTCCAATGCAGCCTGCATCCCCACTTCAGCGTTGGAGCCGGTTCCCAGCCCCCGGGTAATCTTTTCACCGATCTGCAGTGACATCGCTGGCGATTTAATATTCGTCAGGTCCTGGATATCTGTATTGATAGCGATAAAATCGACACCCTTGAGCCCCTCGTCGATCATCCGATTGATTGCATTGCCACCAGCTCCGCCGACGCCTAGAACGCGGAGAACAGCGCCTCGCTTTTCTTCTTTGGCATACGTAATTTTGATATCCTCTTTCATAGCTAGCCCCTTAAAACCCCAGTTGTTTTTTTATTTTATGAAAAAATCCTGGAGGTTGGTTTTTAATGACTCCCCGATCTTTCATATCGAGGAGCGCATACTTCAATAGACCGGTAGAGGTAGAAAAGTCAGGTGTATTAACCTTATCGATCAACCCCCCGAAATTCTGGGGACGACCGATCCTGACTGGAGCCGAAAAAATATCGTCGGCGATCTCGATGAGCCCGTCTAAAACCGAAGATCCGCCCGTGATAACGATACCCGCATTGATTGCGTTTTCCAAACCTTCGGATTCAATCCGGTTTTTCACCATTTCAAATATTTCTTCCGCCCTTGGTTTCAATATATCCGATAATAAAGCGACTGAAATCAACCGCCTTTTTTTCCCACCGACACTGGGAATTTCTATATTCTGGTTCTTCCAATTGGGATCCATCCCACAGCCATATTTGCGTTTTATTTTTTCCGCCTTTTCTATCGGAGTGCGGGTTCCAATTGCCAGGTCATTGGTGAAATTATCGCCTCCCACTCCAATGGTGGAAGAATACGATAGAGCCCCTTTCTCATATACCGCTAAATCTGTGGTACCGCCTCCGATATCGATCAATGCCACACCCAGTTCTTTCTCATCCTGGGTCAAAACAGATTCGGCTGTTGCGATATGGGACAGTACCATTTTTATGACATCGATTTTCGCTTTTTTCAGACAGATCAATAAATTTTTAGTCGCTGTCATGGCAGCGGTAACGATGTGAATATAAACCTCGAGGTTACTCCCGATCATTCCAATGGGATTTTTAATCCCTTCCTGGGAATCAACGATGAATTCCTGGGTTAAAACATGAAGAATATCTTTGTCGTTGGGTAACATGATACTGCTACCATGTGTGATTGCTCGATCTACATCTTCTCTGGTGATTTCCCGGTTTCGGCCTGTTATATTGATGCTTCCTTTGGCATTAATGGATTGAACGTGAGAGCCCGATATATTCACATAAGCTGATTCAATTTCAACACCGGCAGTCAATTCCGCCTCTTTTACAGATTTCCGGATATCCTCCACAGTCCCGAGCATATCCACGATAACGCCTTTCCGTATTCCTCTGGATTCTGCAATCCCATATCCAATAATCTCCAATTCATCACTCTCGTCCTCAGCTTTCACCTGTCCGATCAATGTGCATACTTTTTTCGTTCCAATATCAATACCTACCAGGAAATTATTCTTCATGTTAACTATTTACCTCCTCTTCGAATTCAAGGTAAAATCTATTTTCAAATCTGAGATCCACACGTTTTATTTTTTTCCCTTTCAGTTTTTGCGACATCTGCTTCTTAAATTTCAAATACTGGACAATTTTATTTACAAACGCCGATTCGCCGGGGACAAAAACTTCATTGAAACCTTTCAATTTTACCATAACATTATCCGGTCTCTCAAGATCAATATAATCGATCATACTTTTTATACGCCGCAATTCAGGAATCAATGGAAGGATTTGCAACAAATCCCGCCCTCCCGGTCCTTTTGCAGTGAATAGTTCCGGGACCCGCTCTTTTCTATCATACAAAAAAACGCCCTCGTCATCGTAAACCTTATAGGAATCCGTCGATTTCACTTGAAACATAGGCTGTCTCAATTCAAATTGAACGTCAATGGTAGAGGGCAAAATTTTACTGAGTGATACACTCTTCACTTCACTCACCGCGAGCAATTCCTTCCGCAATTGATCGAAATTGAAGCTAATGATATTCCCGCGGTAATGACCGACAATTTTTTTGACTCTCTCTTGTTGGTAATCGGGACAGTTTATCAGATTGATTGACTGGATATTCAGTTTTTCCCATGTCAACAAAAAACGTCCGGCCTTTGAAATAAAGAAGGTCAAAATCACCAAAACCGTAAAGATGATGAAGATGTGAATCCCTTTTATTTTGATGATTTTTATCCGTTTTTGTCTGCTTAGAGTGCGGTTGTTGGATCTCCTGAGGAAATCGGCTTCGCTATTCAGTCCAATTCCAGTGAGCTCTCTCATCCGCTACGATCCTCCGTATTTTTCACTGTCGCCTCCAGCACGTCTGCAAACTGATGAGCATAATGTGTCAGGTTGCCCGCCGATAAAAAGACAAACGCGTCACCCTTTTTTCTGGAGTTTTTCAGAAAATCGATTATATCTTCGAATTCATCGATATATTTTACATTTTTAAAACCGGTTTCTTGTATTTTCCGGGCCAACACTTCTCCGTTGACATCATTTATTTCTTGTTGATTCGCGCTATAAATCCGCGCGATTACCAATTGATCGACGCCCGAAAACGCCGTGACAAAACGGTCCATCAATAGTTGGAGTCTGGAAAAACGGTGAGGTTGGAATATCGCAAAAACCCGCTTGAAGTTTCCTTGTTTGATAGTATCCAGGGTAGCCTTCAGTTCAGTTGGATGATGGGCGTAATCATCGATCACCACATTGTCTTGCGAATAGTAAAGAACCTGGAAACGCCGCGCAGGAAGATAAAATCGCTTCAAACCCTCTTTGATTTGATCGACCGGAATACCAATTTCCACACAGGTACTTATCGCCGCAAGAGCATTGTAGACGTTATGAATCCCTCCGATATTGAGTTCAACCCGGCCGAAATCGTTTCCTCCGACCGACACGTCGAACGAAACTCCAAAAACCGAATTGTCTATGTTTCGCCCTCTAATGTCGGCATTTTCTCTAACGCTATACGTCAGGACTTTTTTGTTCAACAATGGAAGGATTTGTCGGGAGTACTCGCAGTCGTAGTTTAAAATCACCGAACCATAAAAAGGTACTTTATCTCCAAATTCACGAAACGAATTCATCAAGGCTGCCATATCGCCATAATGATCGAGATGGTCATCCTCGATGTTGGTAATCACAGCTATTGTTGGGAAAAGACGCAAGAAGCTACCGTCGGATTCATCCGCCTCTGCAATCAGATAGTTGGATTTCCCCAACTTGGCCCCGCTTTCCTCGATTTTTAATTTCCCACCCACCACAAATGTCGGATCTTTCCCCGAATGACTCAAGATTGTGGCGACCATTGACGTGGTGGTAGTTTTCCCGTGTGTTCCGGCAACTGCGATAGAGAATTTCATCCTCATCAATTCCCCAAGCATTTCGGCTCTGGGGATCACTGGAATTTTTTTCCGTAACGCTTCCTTCACTTCGACATTATCCTGGTTAACCGCGCTGGAGTAAACAAGAGTCTCAGCTTCACCGACATTTTCCGCCCTATGACCTAAATGGACGATCATGCCTTTACTCTTTAACCGCTTGACAGTTTCTCCCTCGGCAATATCGGAACCAGAAACCACAAATCCCATATTATGTAAAACTTCAGCAATGCCGGACATTCCAGAACCGCCGATTCCAACGAAATGAATTCGTTTAACACCACTATATTCAATCATTTAATAACACCGTTTTCCTATGTTTTGAAACATTCACTATAATTCCAGTCACAATAAAAGATGCAATCAACGAGCTACCTCCGAGAGAAACGAATGGGAGGGGAATTCCTTTGGTGGGCAGAATCCCTAGAGTGACAGATATATTCATCATCGCCTGGAAAACCACCATGAACGTGAGGCTCACCACCAATAGATAAGTCTGCCTGCTGCCTGAATGTTTGGCAATGATGATCCCTTGCCTCAAATATATCCAGAATAAAATGATTACGAATAATGCGCCGATCAAGCCCACTTCTTCGCCGATTATTGCAAAAATGAAATCCGAATATGCGTAAGGTAAAAAATAGAGCTTTTGGGTAGAGTTCCCGAGTCCCTGTCCAAAAATACCGCCGGACCCGATCGCATTGAGGGATTGAATCACCTGGAAATTTATCGAATCTCCGAATTTATCCGGATTTAAGAACGCCATGACACGGCTCATCCTCATCGGATTAATCACCAGTAACAAATAAGCCAACGGAATAAACGCCACAGTGGCAAGAGTTAAATATAGAATCTTCAATCCTGAGATAAATAAAATTACCATACTGATAAACAGTATCAAAAAGAAACTACCGTAATCAGGTTCTTTCAATATCAGAAGCTCCACTAGAAAAATTGGGATGAGCGTGATGGATAAGGTCTTCAAATTATTGACATCGGGGTTTTTTCTACCGAACATATATGCCAGATAGAGTACCACTGCAATTTTGGCAAATTCTGAAGGTTGGATCGAAAAACCCAGTATACGAATCCACCGATAACTGTTGTTTATTTTCCCGAAGAAAAAAACCAGGACCAGCCCGATAGTGCACAACACCAGAACAAGAAGTATCACTTTTTGATTCAGATAAACAGGCTGTTTTAACGTGGCAATAATGGTGAAAAGGATAAGCCCGACCCCCATGAAGAACAACTGTTTTTTTAGATAATAGAAGCTGTCTTCGTGGTTTTCTTTGGCGAGGATCATTGTCGAGCTGTAAATCATAATCAAGCCGAACAATAAGAGGCAAATCATCGTCACCAGTAAAACCCTGTCAAAACCAACATTCCTGACCATTTATCAACCTTTTTTTCTCATGAATTCCTTGACTGTTTCCACAAAAACATCTCCTCTGTGCTCAAAGTTTCGAAACATATCAAAGCTAGCGCAGCCGGGAGCCAATAACACTGTGCCGGATCCGGGCCCATCTTTCAAAAGATCGAATCCCTTTTCGACAGCTTCCGAAAAATCTGTGACAAACTCACATTTTTCGCGAACCCCCGCCAACTGATCATAAATCGTTTTAGCGGCGGCTCCTATCAGCAAAACCTTGAAGGCTCTTTCTTTAATAGATTCTTCCAATAAGGTAAAATCGCCTCCTTTGTCTTTCCCTCCTAAAATCAATACAAGATTCCCGGTAAAACTGTTCACAGACTTCAATGTGGCATCCACGTTGGTTGCCTTGGAATCATTTATATATGAGATGCCGTCGATGGTATCGACTATTTCCATTCTATGGGACAGCCCCTTGAAATCGGCGATACTCCGTTCAATTAAATTGGAATCAAGCCCCAGAAGCCTTGCGGCCAATACCGCGGCTAAAAGGTTTTCCAGATTATGAATGCCTTTTAATGGATTGTTTGCCAAAGACACCGGTTTATTTTCTCCAGGAAGGTTGAAATGGATGTAACCTTCGTCGATATAGGCGCCGGGATTGACCGGGCAATCAAGAGAGAACCAAAATCCAACGCCACTTCCCGGGATACCGCTCCGTTCCCTCAAAAGAGGATCATTAAAATTGAGAATCCTGAAATCGTCTTCCCCCTGGTTCTTGAACATTTCCAATTTGGCTGAAAAATATTCCTCAACCCCGGGGTATCGGTCCAGATGATCAGGCGTCACATTCAGCAATAATCCGATATGAGGCCTAAATTCCACTATTTCTTCTAATTGAAAACTGGATAATTCCAACACGATCACAGATTCCCCTGAAACCTCCTGGATTTCCGCAATGAACGGATCGCCGATATTTCCAGCTAAAATACTCTTAACTCCACATTTTTTCAGGATGTGGTGGATTAGGCTGACAGTCGTCGATTTGCCATTTGTTCCGGTGACCGCGATAATTTTATTTGTAATGAAACGGGAAGCATACTCGATTTCCGACACAACCGGGACACCTTTTTCCCGGATCTTTGAAAAACGTTTTCCCCTACCATTTACTCCCGGGCTAAGGATGACAATATCCATTTCCAGCAGCATCGGGAAATCATATGCACCAGTCAAGAATGTCACACCCAAACGTTCATATTCCTTCACCGCCTCAATGTCGCTCACCGGAACATCATTGTATAAATACAGCCGTTGAAATTGTTTTTTCTTTAGAAGAAAATTCAGGAGGGCTTTTCCAGTCTTGCCGAAACCAATGACAGCCGCTTGACTAATTTTCATTTAAAAACTCCTTGATAACCTTTTCAAGACCAATGGCCCGTGAGGCCTTGAACAATAATACACATCCCGGTTCGGCAATTTCCTTCAAAAGCCCTCCTGAAAGGGAGGTTTGTTTAAACGTATGGATGTTGCGCTCGTCAAAACCGCCGGCTACGGCTCCTGCCGCAATCGCCTCAGCACGCTTTCCTATCGTAATGAGATATTTAAAGTGCAAACTGGCAAAATAATTACCTATATTATAGTGGAACTCTTCTTCCCGGTCTCCCAACTCCATCATATCGCCCAGCACTGCGATTTTCTGCTCGTCGTATTCCTGGTCGACCCACGCCAGGGTTTTTTTCAAAGCTTCGGGATTGGAATTATACGATTCATCCACAATGGTGAAACCCTTTGTCTGAAAAATTTCTCCGCGCTTGGCCAGAGGCCGCATGTGGAGCAGTCCCTCTTGAATTTCCGAGTGCGTCATCCCCACATGCCCGGCAATCAATATAGCGGTAAGTAAATTTTCCAATTGAGAGCGATGAATGAGGGGAGTATGGAATTCCCGGGTGATCCCAAAAAAATCTATTGTCATAATGGACCCGTCTTGAATCCGTCTGATATCCTTGAGAACCACCTGGTTTTTTGTGTGATCGCTTCCGAAATAAACCTTCCGGCCACGCTTCATTTCTGTTTTCTGCGCCAATCCGTCAAAATCGCCGTTTATAAAAGCAATTCCATCGGAAGCCAGATGATTGAGAATTTCAGCCTTCCCTGTGGCGACATTCTCCATATTTTTCAAGAATTCCAAATGCACGGGGAATACATTCAAGACAGCTACAACATCGGGCTTTAAAATCCTTGCCAACAAATCGATTTCGCCTATTCCCGGATCACTCATCGCAAGCTCGAATACCGCGAACTCTTCATCTCCGCTCATTTTAAGAATGGAAAACGGTACGCCGATCCAATTGTTCCAGTTTTCAAAAGAACGATATCCCCTATATTTTGTAGATAATAGTTGAAACACAAATTCTTTTGTGGTGGTCTTGCCCGCGCTGCCTGTAATCCCAATATATTTAATGTCATTATATTTATTTCTCACAAAAGAAGCCAATGTCTGCGCGGCAGAAAGGGGATCATTTACCCTGATAAAGGGTAAAGTGATCCCATCGCTGTCAAAGTCCCGTGAAACAACGGCCCCGACCCCGCCCCGGTTCTGTAAATCCTTTATAAAACGGTGCCCGTCCCCGCCCTCGCTCTTCAACGCGAAAAACAGGGCGTGATCCCCTTCGATCAAGCGGGTATCGAAATGAAACTCGTCAAAGAAAAGGTTGCCGTCGCCGTTGACGATAATTCCGTCAATTGCCTGTGCGATTTCATGTATTCCCAGCTTCGGCATATATCACTCCTCCATTAATTCAGGAAATTCCTGTAAATAACGCTTCACAACTTCAAAATCATCAAACTCGATGGTCCGGTCGGAAAAGATCTGGTAATTTTCATGGCCCTTGCCCGCAATCGCCACTAAATCTCCAATTTCAGCAAGATCGATCGCCCGCTTAATTGCCGATTCCCGGTCCGCATCAATTATATATCGATCGAAACCAGGCGTAAAACCGGCGATAATATCGCGGATTATAGCATCAGGATCCTCCAATCTGGGATTGTCACTGGTTACGATAACAAAATCCGCCAGCTCCGATGCCACTCTGCCCATACGGGGCCTCTTGGTTTTATCTCTAGAGCCGCCCGCGCCAAAAACCAGTATTACTTTGGCAGAAACAATCTCCTTCAAAGATTTTAGTAGGCTCTCAATCGCATTATCCGTATGAGCGTAATCGATCAATACTGAAAAAGCGCCTTTGAATACAAAATCGAGCCTACCCTTCACCGCCTGAAATTCCCGGATGGCATCCTGGATAGCAGTGAGGGGAACATTGGCAATCACCGAAGAGCTAATGGCGGCGAGAATATTTTGCAGATTCACTCTTCCAACCAGTGAACTCCTAATCTCAAGTTTACCTTTCGGCGTTAGAATAGTTGCCTGTATTCCCTTTACCGAAAGTTTGTATTTAATTGGCCGTACGTCGGCCTCATTTGCGAAACCATAAGTCAAGTACTTGCATTCAAGGTTCTCAATGATTCTAAAGGCGGCCGGATCGTCTATATTGATCACCGCCCAGTCCTCCGACAACAACTTTTGAAACAATGCCAGTTTCGCGGAAAAATACTCCTCCATCGTCTGGTGGAAATCGAGGTGGTCTCCGGAGAATGAAGTGAATATCGCTTGATCGAACCGTATATCCTCGACCCTGAATAACGTCATAGCAACCGACGACACTTCCATTACCACATTCTCGTATCCCAGATCAATAGCATCCGCCATATAGCCGAGAATATCTGTGGATTCAGGAGTGGTCAGCGATGTCTTTCGGGCCATTTCATCGTTGAGGGCCCCTTTCATTCCCAGTGTACCGATAACCGCGGTTTTGGCTTCCTTCTCTAAAATCGCTCCGACCAGCGCGGATACCGTTGTTTTCCCGTTGGTACCGGTAACTCCAATCACATTGAGTCGCTCAGATGGATAATCATAAAACGCGGCAGAAATTTTTGAAAGAGCGAGACGGTCATTTTTTACCTGAACCCAGGCGACCGCCGTCTCCAACTCCAATTCCGATGGGGCGGATTCGGTCAAAATTGCTGCCGCTCCTCGCTTCAGGGCATCCCGAATGTAACGATAACCGTCTTCCTTAAATCCTCGAATGGCCACAAAACAAAAACCGGCCTTCACATTCCGGCTATCGGAAACGATCCCGGTTATTTCCACATCCAGATTCCCCCACCACTTCACAACATCCAACGTAAACGCCAGATCTTTTAAATGTTTCGCTCTCATATTCTTATCTCTTTCATCCCTTTTTGTCGGGGGAAAATTTTCAAGTAAGTCAACAATTTTTCTGTAATCGCCTTGAACAGTGGCGCAGCCACATCGCCGCCATAATATAAAGGGTGTGGCTCGTCAATCATCACGAACATCGTTACACGGGGATCCCTGGCAGGAAAAAATCCGCCGAACGAAGCGATATGTTTTTCGATATATACACCATTTTTGAGTTTTTGAGCGGTTCCCGTTTTGCCGGCAATACGAATACCTTCAATCTGCGCCTTTTTGCCGGTACCGCGATCGACAACTTCGGTCATAATGGCTACCAGTTTGCCGCAAGTCGCATCGGAAACCACCTTGACCTGTTCGCCGTTCCTAACGGCGACCCCCTCGACCCTCTTTATTATATAGGGCTTTACGAGGTATCCTCCAGTAGCGACAATATTGAACGCCTGCGCCATCTGGATCGGAGTCACAGATATTTCGTATCCATGAGATAAAAAAGCCACCGACACATCATTCCATTTCGAAACAGGATTCAGTATCCCATTTTCCTCTGCGGGCAACCGGATACCGGTTCGATTCCCGAATCCAAACTGCTGAATCGTTTGATAATATTTTTTTCTCCCCAACCGTAGGCCGATGGTTGCGGCGCCGACATTGCTTGACTGTACGATCACCTCTTCGAAAGATAACGTCTGGAAAGCGCTG
>JAHELQ010000426.1 GCA_024644125.1 Candidatus Aminicenantota bacterium
GCTTCAAAAATTCCGATAATGAGGCGTTCCTCAATGAATTCTACCGCAAATTTCCCCGCGAGGCTGTAGTCCCTTCCGGTTTCTCCGATGAGATGCAAACGATCGCCAAACGGTTCCCGGAAAGCCGACCGTGCCTGTCCCCTAATTTTCCCCTAATTTTCCACAAAAAAGACCGCAACGTCTTCCCCAGCTGTATCGGCGATCGCCTCTTCTCGATCCGCAAACCGCAGACCTGAGTCATGGCCACAAGCTACTCCCGCTTCAGGATTCAGATCCCTGCCGTCAGGAGTGAGAGCGAAGGATCGGTAGCATTGGTAGCTTCGATGGCAGTATGCGTTGTCGGGCAGAAGGAAGGATAGATAGAAGGGATCGATCTACCCCATCTTCGGTAAGTAGCGTCGATCGAAGACTTCGATGGCAGTTCGAGTTGCGATATTTGGCAAAAATTTTTAGTCCGCCATTTAATCCTCATAATCCGCCTGTCCCCTTCACTTTCTCCCGAAGACATCCCCCACCAGCATCCATGCACCCAACACCACCACTCAAGCTTTCCATGCCATGATCCATGCCACCCGCACCACCATCCGTGCGCCCCGCATCAGGATTCGTTCATCTCACGCCACCATTCGTGCGCGCCAGGCCACCATTCGTGAACCCCGCGCCTCAACCCATGCATCCCACGCCACCCGCCTTGCGCCCAAATCCACAAGCCATGCCCTCCGCGCCTCCCTCCAGGCAACCCAATCCCAGATCCCACCAAAATCCGGTCACTCACGCCTATCGTCATACCCCGAACTTCAAGCATCTTTATCATTTCAGCAAAAAGGGGGAGAGATTTCAATTTCAAGCGCTAAGATATGTAACACCTATGCGTCGAGTTATTTTAATATACACCTCTAGATTACATAAGTCAAGCATTCAAAAAACAAATAAATTTTATACAGATGTAATCCCAGTTCCAATCGCCAAGATGAGAATAACAGGGGAAGGGTCACACTCCACTCCCACCCACCACATTTATTTTTTGGTTACGTAATCGCTTAAAATGGATTAAACTCTGATTTGGGAAAGTAAACCAGGAGGAAACCATGTTAAAAAAATTAACTCACTCGGAAAAATCCAAGCAAAGAACCTTGGAGCGGAACGCCGCGGCAGATAGATGCTACGACAATTGCTTCCACAATGATTACTGCGTCAACTCTAACTTGCTGTACAGCATGATGGTAGTGCTTGACGTCTACTAAGTAAAATCCAGGGGATAGGCTCAGGCAGCCAAACATAATAGATATAAACGAAATGTTTAATGGAAGCCTTGACCGCGCCTATCCCCTAATTACTATTTTATTCTATATCCATACTGCCAAAAGGTCTTTGAAAAAAATTTTCTTTATTTGACTGCTAAAAAATTCGAAATCTGAAAGTTCTTCTTTCCGGAAGCCATTACTGCTGACAAATCTCACATATTTGGTACAAACCATGGATATCCTTTTTTTTCTTATTCTTATTTTAAATCTGTTCCCTCTTAAAAAGCTTAGCATAATATAATTAGCATAATATAAAAGGATCGACAAATCTCTTCAAGAAAAGGGAAAAACTATTGGAGGCTTATGGAGCATAAAAAACAATCCAGCGATCTGTCACAGCAAACGTTTTGTCAATCCACAACTTGAGGCTACTGGGCGTCGCATGATTGAAAAAAAACGAAACATCATAGAAACAACAAAAATTTTTTATTGATTCCAAATAAAAAATACGATAATATTCATACGGGTCTCATCGGGGTCTCATATAAGTACCCATTTAGTTTGGAATGAAATTAGTACATTTCCTGGTGAATCATGGCATGAGTTGTCACCTGAGATGGCTGCAAGTTTTAATTCAAACGAAAATATTCAAATAGAATACGAGAATTAAGGAAACTATTAATGAAAACAAGTTCTATGCTGACGCTAAACCTACAAGATTCCTTTAGTGTAGATTTAAGAAAAATGGATGTTCCCAGACAAGAAATTTCATTTACAGTAACAGAGAGATGCAATCTCAATTGTAGTTATTGCTACCTACCGAAAAAAAATTCTGAAAAAGTAATGACATTTGAAGTTGCTAAAAAAGCCCTTGACTATTTTTTAGAAAATTCAGATTTCTTTTCTTCACCGCAGGTTCTTTTAAATTTTATTGGAGGGGAGCCATTACTCAACATTTCGCTAATGGATGAGATTACCGATTATTTTAAAATTGAGACGTACAAAAGAAATCACCGGTGGTTCGGTAATTATAAAATTACCTTTACTACCAATGGAACCGAGCTTCAAAATCCTCAAGTAATAAATTACATCGAAAAGAATCGCATGTGCTTATACCCAGCGGTCTCTCTTGATGGGGTGGAAGAAAAACACGACAACGCGAGGAAATACAAAAACGGGACGGGTTCGTATAAAGATGTATTGAAAAACTCAAAAAAACTACTTGAGCTACTTCCCTACACAACTGTAAAAGCTACTTTTGGAACCGGTGACATAAAATTCTTCAAAGAAAGTGTAATGCATTTCCTTGATATTGGATTCCCGCTCCATAACATTCATGCAAATGTCGCCTATGAAGACATCTTCTCTGAAGGGGACGATTTGGAATTTGAATATCAACTAAAGGAACTAGCTGACTACTTGATCGAAAACAATATTGGAAGTTCACAAAATTGTGGAAACATTTTTTCAAAATCAATTGGACTTCCATATACTTACGAACATTTATCCAAGAATTGGTGTAATGCCGGATATGGAATAATAGTTGGAACAGATGGAATTTTTTATCCCTGCATTAGATTTCAAGAAATGGCGTTCAAAGATTCTAAAAGGACAAGGGAAATAGGGAATATAGATTACGGAATTAATTTTGACAAACTCAGACCATTTCGAGTTTTAACACTAAAAAACTGTAGCCCAAAAGAATGCCTGGAATGTACAATCGCGTCAGGTTGCCAGATGTGTACAGGGCACGCTGTCGCAGAGTCAAAAGGAGCTACAATTTTCTCCCGCCCCACATATATATGCAAAATGCATAAAGCTAGAGTCAATGCAAATGAATATTTTTGGAAAAAAATCGAAGAGAAAGAAAAAAAAGAAATCAAAAGAGACTTCTATCTGCGAAAATTAAAAATCCCGAACCGTAAAATTTTACATATTCTTCTCTCAAATGACTCTGTGAGCATTTGTGGTTATTCTTCCAAGTCAATATCTAATAAAAGGGAATGGATTCCGGTTGAGAAATTACAAAAATCCCTCGACCTTATCCAGGACGGCACATATTTATTTAATTTTATCTACCCAAACGATAGTCTTCCGGATGAATATAGAAGCCTCATAGAAAAAGAAAAATTTCAAATAACCAAAAAGTATGAGAACGAAAATACAGGATTCTTTTTAGAAGATGGAATTTTATTTGTACTGGACATAGGTGAACACATTGCACCCAAATTTTTCTGCGGAAACATTATTTTACACCTAAACAAAGAAAAAATATTTCTTCTAAGCGACTACATAAAACAATTATTCAATCGAGCAATAAGCAGAATAAATTTAATTATTGACGACTTACCGAAATGGGAAAAAAATGATTTTGAATTGTATGTAGATGAATTAGAAAAAATTAGCGAAATCTGTTTATTACACTTTACTCAGGGCCAATCAAAAAGTCTGAACATTCTTACAGATAGATTATTTCTAACAGAGAAGAATAATTGCGATGCAGGCATTGAACATATTACACTGGGGCCAGATGGGCGATTCTACTTGTGTCCGGCGTTCTATTATAAAGGGCAACCGATAGACATCTCGACTGGCGAGTCAAAAGAAGAATTGAAAGCTTCACTTCACGCCAATTTTTCTCCAATTTGCAGATCATGCGATGCATTTCATTGTAAACGCTGCTTCTTAGACAACATAGAAGTCACATCAGAGATCAATATCCCAGGACACAAACAATGCATAATCGCCCATATAGAGCGCGAATTTTCAAGGTTACTTCAAAAAAAATTATATGACCTAAAACTACTCAATGAATTGAACTCAAAACCGATTTGCCAGTTAGATTATCTAGATCCGCTTACAATTACAAAAAATTGGTAACGCCAAATGATGGAGTGCACATGGAATTTTGTAAAAAAGTTGAAACAAGTAAATTAAATGAATTATTTGCATTAAGGAGAAAACTGAATGCCTTTATTGATCTCCAAGCAACTTATGCACATATAGAGAATGCAGAATCCGAAGAAGTCTTGGAATTAATCTCAAATAATATCAGTTCTCTAACGCAAGAATATGAAAGGGTTTTAAAAAAAATAAGAACTATTTTTCAAATACCCGAGGAGACTCATCCAATGATACACATTTTTGAAGACGGATCGATATATAAAGAAAAGCTTGACTTTAAAAAATGACAATGAAATTGACTGATAAGAGATATTTTAAGACTTATAAAATACTATTCAAATATAAACGCTGGATTATAATTAGTTTTTTGCTTGCGATTCTAAATACGATTGTTCAAATCCCCATCCCCCTAATAACTAAATTTATAATTGACGAAATTGTAATTAATAAGAAAGTGACTCTGATATGGGATGTAACAATCGTCTTATTTCTTGTCATTCCATTCTTAATAATAATCCCGTTCTTAAAGCAGCTCTTTCTAGCCAAGTTGACTCACAAAACGGGAATAATGATACGGAATGTGCTATGCAGCCATCTTCTTAAACTAGATTTATCACATACCATATCAAGACCCGCTGGTTACTTTTCATCAATTATATTTCAAGATGTCGACAGACTAATCGCCAGTATCTATCAAGTACTATTCCCGATACTCCAAAATATTTTTCTATTCATTGTTGGAATCGTATTGTTGATTTATTTAAAATTTGAGCTAGCAATAATCCCAATAGTAATGCTTCCCGCATACGCTTTATTCAACTTTCAATTGGGTTCCAGATTAAAAAAGGAAGTTTCAG
>JAHELQ010000427.1 GCA_024644125.1 Candidatus Aminicenantota bacterium
CTTTTGTGCTGGGGTTTGGGTAACGGATTAATGCACGATAATGTCTTGAATCGTATCTGTATTTCCCGCTGCTGTTTTTCTTGTAATATAAATCGTTTTAAGGTCGGAAAAATTCCCGATTGCTGGAATTTTGAAAATGTAGGTATTTTTTATCTGGTCGAGTATCAGTTTGAATGCTTCGTCGATATCCGGAAAATTGTCTTTGTGAATATACATACCAAATTTGGAAATCGCCTCCATTGTTTGTTGATCGACATCGGCGGTAACTCCGATGATAAACAACGGGATTACGTTATCTCTGCATTTTGAAATTATCTTTGCTTTGAAAGTGCCGGGATCCGGATTTTTTTGGCTCGCGTTGTCTTTGCCGTCCGTAAGAATAATTGAGAAGCGCAGGGGCACATCTTCTTTTAACGCGGTTAACTCCTGGACGCCAAGAGCGATTGCGTCGAATAAAGCAGTGCTACCGGCGGGGACGGGTTTTGTGATCGCATTGATGAGTGTTTTTTGATCCTTTGTGAACCCAGTCTTTTCGTGGATCTTGTCTGAAAACCGAATTACCTGGGCTTCAAATACGAGCGGAATATTTTGGATGAAACGCGTTAATGTGTCCTGGACGAATTTCAGACTTTTGGGGTCGATGGAGCCGCTATTGTCAATGATAAAATTAAAGCGAAACAGGGTTGTTTTCTGACCGATGACCTTGTTGTACATGTTGCCCAGGCAAGAGATTTTGAGATCTTCATTGTCAACGGTCACTTTTCTGCCATCTTTTGTTTCAAGTATCACGTGCGTGTTAAATGTATCGAGATTGCATCCTCTGTATGCATTGTCCGAAGCTACAACCGCCAGATAGTATTCGCTGGTACTACTGGAATAGTATAGCACTAATTTTTGCATATTCATATAAATGGGTTTTCTGGAAGTTTGAGCGGATATCACAATAGAACATACAATCATAAAAATACTGATGAAAATCGCTTTGCGAATGAAATTCATTTTCATGTTTACCTCTTTGGTCAATTGATTTTAATTTGCGGCTAAGCCACTTTGAAAAATTTTTCTCAAATCTTCGAAGTACTCTTTATTTTGTAACGCATCACATTGGTCGAGCCAGACTCCGTTACAATTCTTACAAACATAGGCCCCAAATCCATTCGAGTGTACGAGATTTAGCTTGTGGCCTCCGATGCAACGGGGGCAATCGAATTGAATGTCGCAATAAAGTTTTTGCGATGTGGATCCCTGTTTTTCCGCCGGCGTTTCTAACGGAAGTTTGAAAAACCGGTCTATTTTTAGATTATTTTGGTTGTCATAGAGCGAATTTTTATCATGAGTAACCAATAAAATTGTTATTCCTTTTTCTTTGTTTAACTTGCAAAACAATTCAATAATTCCATTTTTGAGTTTGGGATTCAGGCTGCCTGTCGGCTCGTCCGCCAGCAGAATTTTGGGATTATTGGCCAGGGACCGGGCGATGGCCACTCGCTGCTTTTCTCCTCCTGATAGTACCGCCGGTTTTTTTTCGTATGCTCCGCTTAGTCCCATTTCGTCAAGAAGTTCTTCAGCCCTTTTGTGAGCTTCGCGGGAGGATTTCCCCAATATTTTCATCGGCAGTGCGACATTTTGTCGAGCATTTAGCTCTGGAATCAAGTGGTGGAATTGAAAGATGAAGCCGATGTTCCGGTTGATAAAGTCGGCTCTTTTGTCTCCTTTAAGAGTGGCAATATCCTCTTTGTCAATCAATATCTGTCCCTGCCCTTCCGATTCCGGGATTAGCATCTCTTTGTCATTCTTCGGATCAATCGCTCTTATTTTGTTTTTATCCATTAACGAATCGAGCCCTCCGATTATATTCAAGAGAGTCGTTTTTCCACACCCGGACGGCCCTATCACCGCAACGAATTCTCCCTGCGCTACGTTAAAATCGAGAGCTTGATAAAGAATTTGCCTGTTTTTTAGTTGGTTGCCATCAATGATATTGTAAATTCGAGTGAGCTTTTTGACTTCGATGATTGGATGCTTGTTTTCCAATTCTATATTCATATATCTACTCCTTAATTTTGCTCTTGTAAGCCATCTACGATATCTGTGTGTATGGCGTGTCTCGATGGTACGATGGCGGTTAGTAGAAATAGTGTGATAACGGCAATTCCTATAATAAGGATTTCAGATGTGGAGATCAGAATTTGAGGGTCTTTGATACCTAGCTTTTTTAGACTGGGAGAAAATTGGTGGATCAATAAGAAGCTTATCCCGTAACCCAGAGCGGTACCAATGAGGACGCCTAGAATTCCGGTAATACCGGTATTGAGAATGAAGATTCTGTAAATGCTACTTGATTTAATCCCGATTGATTTTAATATGGCGATTTTCCCCTTGTTTTGCATGACGATGAGGGTTAAGGTGGAGATCATTCCAATGGCTGCCACAATCGCGATACTGAAAATGATTGCCAGGACCATGAGTTTTATCATTCCCAGAAAGGCAAAGGAGGCCCGGGAGCTCTCTATCCAGTTTGTTACAGTATAACCGGGGCCAAGGTATTTTTTTAACTGAATTGAGAGTGACTCGCAATCATAGGGTGAGGAGAGTTTTACTTCAAGGACATTAAAAGTGGCAAGACCTCCAAGGCATTGTTGTGCATTCTTCAATGACATTACCAATAAAGGGAAGCGTTCTTTTTTGGTTCCCAATCCCAATGTCCCTTTTTGTAAAAAGTGGTATCGAGTTTGATCAATTCCCGGCAATTGCAATAAAAAATCAGTTAATCCGACTGCCCCTGGAAACAAATCTTGTTGCAAATAAAAACTCCAGGGAATTGGATTTCCGTTTTCATCGGTGTTTTGGTTTAAATCATTCAGGCGAATCCTTCCGTTGATAATTTTTTTGATACCCGCCACTGTATTATTGTTTTTTATTGTGATGCCTTTCAATAGAATTTTTTGTTCTTTTTTTTCTACAATAGTGAATCCATAACGTATGTCAATTTTTACATCTCCGGAATGCCTTTTTTCGTCAAAGCATACAAGGCTATCATTTTCCCGGACGCAGAAAAACTTTTTTTTATTGACTTTTGAGACGATCGCGTCTACCTCTTTGTAAATCGCTGGTTCGATCATTTCGATTTGAGGGAAACGTTTCTGCAATTGGCGTTTTATATTTTCTCCTTCCAGTGCTGTTATTTGCTTTTTTTGTATGAGAATGTGCGGAAAAATTCCCAAAAAAATATTTTCAGAAGCAAGGTAGTAATTGTTGAAAAGAGAGGTGATGACTATCAGGCACATAACGCCGATTATTGCGCCAAGGGTCAGGATAATTGTATATTTGGTTTTGATGATAGCGCGGCTTAATGAGAATTCAAACATTGTTATTCACTCCTTAGCGCATCAACTGGATCAAGGTTTGCACCCTTTCTTGTGGCAATGATCGCTGTCATCCCGGCTAGAAGACATATGAAGGTTAAGATGGAAACAACGGTTTCCCAATAAAGCACAGCTCCTGCATTCTGTATGACAATGAATTGAGCGAGCGAACGGTTCAGGTAATCGCTAAATCTCCAGCCAAGGAATACGCCTATGGAAATGCCTGAAACAATTCCTATAAGCGCTTCCTTTTGACTGATTATCAGAAAAATCTTATATAACGAAAATTTCTTCATCCCCATCGACATGAGAGTACCGATTTGCTTTTTTCGCTCCAATATCATTATGTTTAATGTCGTGTAGATGTTGAAGGTTGTCAGTAAGATCGACATCGAAAGGACGATAAATATGATGATCCGGTAGAACGAAAGAGAATTGAACATGTCGGCTGCAACGGCCATCCAATGATAGTTTTGGATGCCGTGATCGGCTGTGACGCTAGAAATTTCTTCAGCGATCAGTTCGGCGGCGAACGGATCATTAAGAGATACTCCGACGAAGCTTACCTGATCAGGCATTAAAAACAGGCGTTGGGCGGTTTTTATCGAGGTGACGACCATGTTCTGCGAAATTTTGTGCATTCCCAGTTTAAATCTTCCGCTTACCGATACTCGAATCGGCTCTGCGGCGAGATTTGACGTATTGGTCAGGGAAATGTACTTTGTTTCGTATTGTCCATTTGGGGAATTAGGACTGGAGCCAAAAAAAATTTCATATAATTCTGTGGATAGCAATATTGTATTTTCTGTCGGATCGTGCAATTTTTTTAGTACCTTTGGGTCTGTAATTGTCCGGTTTATTTCCGGAACGAAATTGCCATCGATAGATTCTACCCCTAGAATTCTAAGTGGTCCCGACCAAGATTTTAATCGCGGATTGTTCGAGAATTGGATATTAAAATCTTTTTCATCCAGAATGATTGGACTGACCTGTTTTATACCTTTGATAGTTGACAATAGATCTTTCAATTGGTTTAGTTTGTTCAAGTCAAATTGTTGAGAGAGCTTCGGCTTTTGGTTTAGAGTTAAATCTTCCAGTACCATTCGTCCGTCGCACACGTTCCGGCAATCTTCAGTTCTGTCTTCTTCCTCCAATAAAAAATCATCTTCGAATGAATCATTCTCTTCCGGAACACTTTGCAATGTTATCTGAGGGTAGAATGAAAAAATAATGGTCTCCATTTTTTTTACATACCCGTCATAGACACTCAACGCAAATACCAGAAATGAAACGCCTACCGCTATTCCAACGATGCTCAGAACGATGTGGGGATGAAAACGTTTTTTCCCTGTTGAAGATCTCATGAATGACCTGGCAAGCTCGAATTCATATTTCATGAAGAAATCCTTTTTCTATTCCTTGTATTATCATGAACGGCCGTTGCATAGTTATTTATTTTATAGTTGTTGCAGAAGTTCTTCCACAGCCTGGGCGATTTGATCGTATGCTCCGCTGCATAAGATTTTTTTCTTGCTATTTGGGTCTTCACACAAAATTTCTTCTTTAGTGAACTGCAAATTTTTTGTTACGATTTTCTGGTCGGCTTTATCAATTACCAGGGGACGCACCGAGATGGT
>JAHELQ010000428.1 GCA_024644125.1 Candidatus Aminicenantota bacterium
ACGAATCGGCCGTTTCCGGTGAATTTGAATATCTTTCTTACCAGTCGGTCAAATACAAAAAAGTCGCCGTTATTTCCAACCGCCAGCGATATCGGTTGCGCCATAAAGTGTTCATCATCTATATCTGCTTTTATCTCCTGAAATTTCAACAATTTGACATACCGATTTTCGACATGTGTTGGTTTCGGATTCTCGATCACCTTGACACTGCTTGCCCAGCAGAATCCAATCATCCATAAACCAATGTTGATTCCAATTAACAACTTCTTCCCATTTGTTCTATTTAGATACTCCACAAAAAATCCCTCCTTGAACACTCACTCGATTCTACCATGACTGATTAGGTTTTCCAGGCAGCATAAGATGAATGGTAGCAAATGAAAAATCTATAGTCAAGACTGTTTGAGGTCGGTAAAAATGTTTAGTGAGAGGGCTTTTTGACTTTGGATTTTGGGGGTGGTAGAATTTTGTTTTTGTGATGAGGTGATGTATGGCCCGGTTTGTCGGTTTGTTGGGAATTCTGGTGTTTTTGGGGATCGCGGTGTTGTTGTCCAATAACCGGAAGCGGATTCCGGTACGGACTGTGGTGTTGGGGTTGGTGACTCAGTTTGTCATCGCGGTGTTTATGTTGAAAACTGCGGTTGGCGTTGTGATTTTTGAGAGTGTGAACCGGTTTTTCGTTAAGTTTTTGAGTTATAGCGACCAGGGGGCGAAATTTTTGTTCGGCCGGTTGGTGGATTCGCAGGAGATCGGCGCCATCCTGGCCTTCCAGGTGTTGCCGATCATTGTCTTCGTGTCGGCGGTGATGGGGATTTTGGTGTATCTGGGGGTGATTCAGTTCGTCATCAAACTTCTGGCGCGGGTGTTTTACAAGACGCTGAAAATTACGGGCGTTGAAGCGTTCATCGCGTCGTTGTTGATATTTATGGGGATCGAGTCCATCACCGGGACGAAGGATTATCTGGAGAATATGAACCAGTCGCGGATTTTCACCATCATGACAACATTCATGGCCACTATCGCAGGCAGCGTAATGGCGGCGTATATCAGTTTTGGCGCGTCGGCCGGGCATTTGCTCACCGCGTCTTTGATGAACGCGCCGGCGGCGATTTTTTTCTCCAAGATCTTGATACCGGATACGGAGGTGGGGGAAGCCGATCCTCTAGGGTCCATCAAGATGGAGCGCAAGGAGAGCAGCGTCATTGAGGCGGCGGCGAACGGAACATCGCAGGGGCTCAATCTGGCGTTGCAAATCGGAGCCATGCTGATCGCCTTCATCTCGATCGTCTATTTGTTGAACGATGTGGTGGGGATTTCCGGCTTCACCCTGGAAAAATTACTGGGGTACGCGTTGTCGCCAGTCGCCATATTGATCGGAATCCCGCCTGCGGAAGCGGTCGAGGTAGGGAATCTGTTGGGAATCAAGACGATCTTTACTGAGTTTCTGGCCTATTTGCAATTGAAGACCCATATTGTCCAGCAGACGTTGTCGCCCCGGTCGATCGCCATCGCCACTTACGCGTTGTGCGGATTTACCCATTTCGGTAGCATCGCAATCTTGATCGGCGGCATCGGCGCGTTGGTGCCGGGGCAAAAGCCGGTGGCGTCGCGTTTGGCGCTCAAGGCGTTGTTGGCGGCGTTTTTGGCGCTGATGACCACGGCGGCTATTGCGGGGTTGTTGATTTAAAATCCCGATATCTGCGAAAAAATGAATTTGCGGCCGCCGCGTTCTTGCAATGTGCGGCGGTTTCACTTACAATACTTTTTTAACAGATTGTATTCCTGTGACGAAGAACGATCGGTTGTATTTTTGATAGATGCAGTAATATAGCTATTTGTAGGTAGTAAAAAAAATTGGAATTAAAGGGAACGAACATCCTGGTGACCGGCGCGAGCGGTTTTTTAGGCGGCCGTATTGTCGAAATTCTGTGCCGAAACGATTGCCGCGTCCGCGCTCTGGTCCGCAATACTAGTAACGCGAATCGATTGCGACTTCTGCCTGTTCAATTGACGGTGGGGGAGTTGTCCGACCCCCCCTCGTTGCGGAAAGCGCTGGAGGGATGCGGCGCGATGATTCATTGCGCCGGGAAAGTGACCGATTGGGGCTCGCGCGACGAGTTTTACCGCGCCAATGTCCAGGGGACGAAGAATTTGATGGAAGCATGCCTCGCCTCCGGCGTCACGCGGGCGGTGGTCTTGAGTTCCCTGACTGTGTTGGGCATTCCCCGGCGGGAAGAGCATTTCGACGAGTCTTCGTCGTATGATCCCAATCCACGCAGTTATTACCCCGAATCAAAGATCGCTGCGGAAAAAATCGCCCTGGCATCCCGCGCTAAAGGATTGTCTGTGGTGATTGTCCGGCCGGCGGGTATCTGGGGACCAGGCGATCCGGTCTTCTTTCCCCGTCTCCGGGCATTGGCTGAGCGCGGCTGGCTGTGCAGGGTCGGTGGCGGCGGCAATAAGTTGGGGATGTCTTATGTGGACAATGTGGCGGAAGGTGCGATGTGCGCGATCGAGGCGGAGAATCCCGGGCCTGTGTACCATATTGTCGATCAAAAGAGCGTGACCTCCGCGACGCTGATGGCCCGTATCGCGGAGATCGCCGGTTGGAAGATGCGTTCGTTCGGATTGCCCTATTGGGTGCTCTATGGGGCGGCATCGCTTCTGGAAGCCGGTTATCGCTTGTTAAGAGTATCCGCTTCTCCAGCCTTGACCCGGTACGGTCTCCGGTTGTTTGCCTGCGATGGGCGGTATTCCTGCCAGAAAGCGCGATCGGAGCTCGGTTATACCGGACGAGTGAACTTCGATGAGGGCCTGCGGCGGCTGGCCGGTTGGATTGGAACTATAGGATAGATCACGTGAAAAAGGGAGAACATGAACAAAAAAAATATTAGAATCGAGAGCCTGGGGGTTTATCTCCCGGAGAAAAAAGAGACCACCCAACATCTGGTCAACCGTTGCCGTCACAAGCCCATGATGGACCTGGAGCGGATCACCGGCATCAAGGAACGATGTGTCGCTGAAAATGAATACGCGGTGGATTTGGGTGTGAACGCGGCGAAACGCGCTCTGGACATGTCCCGTTACAACGTGGAAGATATCGATCTCATCATCTCCGCCTCCATCTCCAAGCACCACAGCGACGGTATCATCACCTTCGAGCCGGGCACCAGTGTGTTGGTGAAAAAGGCGCTGGGAGCCAAAAACGCGCAAACATTCGATGTGGTCAACGCCTGCGCCGGCGTGTTCAACGCTGTGTACATCATGGAGAGCCTGCTTCGTACCGGCGCGATCCGCTGCGGCCTGGTTGTGTCGGGCGAACACAACCGCCCGTTGACGGAGAGCGCGTTCGAGGAGATCAAACACAGTTTTGACCGGCAAATGGCATCGCTCACCCTGGGCGATTGCGGCGCAGCCCTGATTCTGGAATTGGGGGACGACGACACACACGGATTTCACCATATCGATATGGTGACCGGCGCCAAACACAATCATTATTGTTATTCCCAGCCCTCCGCCCGCGGCACTGGCGGAATCTTGATCACCAAAGCGGCGGGCCTTCAGCAAAAAGGGGCGGAACATTTTCCCACCTATTTGAAGAGCGTGGTGGACCGTACCGGTTGGAGCCTGGATGAAATCGATGTGGGCATCGCGCATCAGGTATCGGCGCGGGCCATCGCCCATGGTATCCGGGCGGTGAATCAGCATGTGGGAGCCAAATTGGTTGATTTTTTCGTCACCAATGTGGAAAAATACGGCAATACTACCACCACTTCCCATTGGGTGGCGCTTCAGGAGTTCATGCTCAACGGACATATTCAAAAAGACCATAAAATGTTGTTTGTCAGCGGCGCATCCGGTATCGTGATCACCCACGCCACCTACACCATGGATGATCTGGCGGACCGCTACAGGGCCCATTACAAGAAGGAGAACTAAGATGCAGAGATGCCGGATAGAAAGTATTGGAGTTAGCAGCCCTAAAAAGGGAGATATCAAGGGATCATTGGAGCACGCGGTCAAAGCGGGGAAGCGTTGTCTCGGCGCCTCCGGCCGTCGCTCGACCGAAATCGCGATCTTGATCAATACGGGAATCCACCGGGACGGACACTACGCCGAACCCGCGGTCGCCTGTTTCATCCAGAAAAAATTGGATATCAATCCCGAATTCCAGGAGATGAGAACCCTCTCCTTCGACCTGCAAAACGGCGGTTCCGGAATGTTGAGCGGCGCCTACGTCCTGGCCAACATGATGCGCTCCGGCCAGATCCAGGCGGGTATGGTGATCTCCAGCGAAGGTAACTACGACAATCAGCCCGACCCCAACTACCATTACCCCTCTAGCGGCGCCGCCATTATCCTGGATATCTCGCCCATCTCCAGCAAAGGCTTCGGAAGCTTTTGTTTCAAGACATTCGATGAATACAGCGATATGTACACCTCTGTGGTGAGTTTAAAGGAGAAGAAGGGGAAAATCCTGATCAATCGGAAGAAAGAGCTTGAGGAGACCTACCTCCACTGCGTTCCGCAGGTTTGGGATGAACTTTTGCGTTCCGAAGGCCTTGCTCCAGACGCCGTTGATTTGGTCATTCCGTCGCAGATTTCACCCTCGTTTGTGAGCGCGTTGCCCAAAACCCTGGGTTTGCCGAAGGAGAAGATCCTGGATGTGACCGATTTTATCGACGACACCCTCAGCACCTCGCCGATTCTGGCGCTCCAGAGGGCGATCGATAAAAAGTTCGTCACAAAGGACCAGACCCTCGTCTTCCTTACCGTGGGCTCCGGCATTACCATCGGCTCCGCCGTCTACTACATCTGATCCTTCGCTTCCGCCACTGTCTGTTTTGCCAGGAGGAAGGCCTCGATGATTGCCTCTCTATGCAATTTTTCTAAAATTCGATGGTTCCTTCGGTATTCCCATGATTGGATTGTTAGCCAAAGGCGCTGTTCGTTCTGCGCTATTTGGGCACAGAGATTCGACCTCCCGCATT